>NZ_DLOD01000002.1:68151-114717 GCF_002479565.1 Brevibacterium sp. UBA7493
GCTCGAACTCGACGGCGACTTAGCCGGCGGCTTCTATATCCAGCCGACAGTGTTCAAGGGTCAGAACTCGATGCGCATCTTCCAGGAGGAGATCTTCGGCCCCGTCGTCGCACTGACCTCGTTCAGCGACTACGACGATGCGATGTCGATCGCCAATGACACCCTCTACGGCCTCGGCGCCGGCGTGTGGAGCCGCAGCGGCAACGTCGCCTATCGCGCCGGCCGTGAGATCCAGGCCGGACGCGTGTGGGTGAACAACTACCACAACTATCCGGCGCATGCGGCCTTCGGCGGCTACAAGTCCTCGGGCATCGGCCGGGAGAACCACCTCATGATGCTCGATCACTACCAGCAGACGAAGAACATGCTCGTCAGCTACTCAGAAGACGCCCTCGGCTTCTTCTGATCCTGCCATCTGCGACGGGCCGGGCTGGAACACAGCACCTGTGCCGGCCTGCGGTCAGACCGCTCGCCGACCCGCGGTCAGAACGCTCGCCGGCCCGGCTGCCGGCCCGTCGCAGCAGCACAGTGCACGCATGTGCACGGAGATGAGGTCCGATGTCCGATGACACCACCGTCGCCGATGGAGCCGCCGCAGCGTCAGCCGATCCGGCCGTGCTCGACTCCGCGCCGACGATCGAGGGGGAGACCCGTTCACGGGTCGCCCTGACAGAGGCGGCCGTCGAGCTGCTCCAGCAGCTCATCGACCAGCACGGGGACCTGATGTTCCACCAGTCCGGCGGCTGCTGTGACGGGTCGACGCCGATGTGCTTCCCGGCCGGAGAGTTCCTCACCTCGGATGCCGACGTTCTGCTGGGCCGGTTCGAGATCCCACGACCGGCTGGCACCACCTCGGAGCTGGAGTTCTGGATGTCAGCCGAGCAGTTCAGCTACTGGAAGCACACACATCTGACCGTCGATGTCGTGCCCGGGCGCGGCGCCGGATTCAGCGTCGAGACGCCGACCGGCAAGCGGTTCCTCATCCGCTCGACCCTGATGGACGCCGACGAGAGCTGACCGCACCGCCGGGACACGACTGGGGGCCAAGAGAGTGAATCTCCTGGCCCCCAGTCAGCTGCCCGCCGGTGCGCCCGCCAGCCCGCGCGCCTGCCCGCCCGCTCGGTGCTGCGCTCACGCTCAGTCGAGTGCGGAGAGCTCCTGCCACTCATCCCAGTCGTAGACCCAATCGGAGACGTCTGAGGACTCCTTCGACAGGGACACCGAGGAGCCTTTGACGATGACCGGGTCGCCGTAGATCGCCGAGTCGTAGTACTCCTTGGCCCGCTCATTGGTGAGGTTGATGCAGCCGTGCGAGACGTTCGCCGAGCCCTGTGAGCCGGCCGACCACGGTGCACCGTGGATGAACTCGCCGTTGTTGTGGATGCGCACCGCCCAGCGCACTGGCGTCGAATACCCCCAGCGCTCCGAGGTCATCGTGTAGTTCGCCGCTTTCGACATGACGATATGGGTGCCGTTGAACGAGGGTGAGCGTGCCGCGCCGAGCGAGGCGGGGTAGTCCATGATCGTCTCATCTCCGCGGGTGACGATCATCCGGTGCGTCTTGGCATCGGCGGTCGTGGTCTGTTCACGGCCGATCGAGAAGTCCAGCGAGACGTCCTTCTCACCGAAGCGCGTCTGCGAGAACGGCACGTCCTCCAGGGCCATTGTCACCTTGACCTTCGAGTGCTCCGGCCAGAACTCCTTGGGCCGGTAGTGCACCCGCGAGATCCCGTCGGTGTCGTACAGCCAGCCCCACGAGCCCTCGACCTCGCGCTCCTTACCGTCCTCGTCGGTGACCTCGACGGACAGCCGATGTTCGATGTCATCGCGGTAGGACTCCGGCACGGTCGCGCCGATGTTCACGATGATCGGGGCGGCCACGCCGACCTCCTGGTCATCGCCGATGACGGTGAAGATCCGCGCCGAGCGGCCCTGCGGTTCGGTCGTCGTGATCGTCCCGGAAGCCTCATGCGTGGCACCGTCCGGGGTGACGGTCGTCGCCGTCCACTCGTAGTCGGCGTTGCCGGCCAGCCCGTAGCTGGAGACCCAGCGGGTGCCCTGGCCCTCGGCATCGTCGCCGCTGGGGGTGCCGCCTTCGTTGGGAGTGCTGCCGCCGTTGGTCGTGCTGTCGCCGCTGGGGGCGCCGCCCTCGCTGGGAGTTGCGTCTGCGCCTGCGGCGCCGCCGCCGACGTTGGCGCTCTCAGTCTCCGTCGCCGAGGCGGTGGCCGGCTCGCTCGGATCGGTTCCCTGGGTTCCGGAGTCGAAGGTGCCGTCGACGCTCACCTCAGGGTGGTCGGCATCGGTGACGGTGACCTCGGTGAATTCGCCGCCGGACACGGTCAGCGCGAAATGCCCGCTGGGGTCGAGTTCGATGCTCGCACCATCAGCGTCGGCTGCACCGGTGGTGCTGTCTGCCTCCGGTGTGCCGCTGGCACCTGCCGCCGAGGCGGGTGTAGCTGAGGCGTCGCCATCGTCGACGACCGAGACCGTCACCTCGGGTGCGGGATGCGGTTCCGCGCTCGGAGCCGCCGCGGATCCGCGCTCAGCATCGGGTGTCGCCGTGCAGGCGGCGAGGGCGATGGCGAGCGAGACGCTGAGGCCGGCAACGAAGGGGCGGCGACGGAGCATGAGGGACCTTTCTCATGGCAGTGGAGACGATGCACAGTCGCAGAACTGCGAGGGCAGGAATGGGAAGGCGACAGCACAAATCATAGGAACCGCGATGTAACGGCCGTGGAACAATGCGCGCTCTCAGCCTGCGGATCGCCGAGCAGATAGCGTGTGACCAGCACAAACAGTGCGGAGGGATGTTGCGCAATTGTGACAGCGCGTCAATGCGAGGACTCCCCGTGCACCCGCCAGAGCTCGCTTACCCTTGCTGCCTTCCGGCCCTGGGGGAGTTCACAAGATGACGCCACACGGGGAGCCGCATAACAGTCTAGACCAGGCAGGGACCGAACCAAAAACGCCTGAGACGACCACCGCCTCGGGCACGGGAGATGGGCTACAGCAGGGGCGTTGACAGGGGAGTGCCGCCAGCAGCACTGAGTCCACACCGCCATCGGGGGACTGTCACCAGCAGACCGCGTTCACAACCTCGCGGGGAAGTACACCTAGGAACCTGATCCGGGTGATACCGGCGGGGGAGATCACATGATACAGATTCAGACGACCATTCACGTCCCGGCCGACTCGCCGGTCGGGCGGCTGCGGCTCGGCGACAGCGCCGGGCAGTGGGACGCCGCAGTCGGGCACCGCTTCGTCGACGAGCTGTTCTCAGGCACCATCGAGGATGCGGTGCTAGCCGGCTGCCTCGTGCAGGACTATCAGTTCTTCGACGCGTTCCTCTCGATGCTCGGCGGATGTGTGGCGCACGCCGATCGGCGCGACTCCAAGCTGCGGTTCGCCGCCCAGCTCGGGATGCTCGCGGCCGATGAGGACGGATACTTCCAGCGGGCCTTCTCGCAGCTCGGCGTCGCCGAGGACGACTGGCGGAACCCGCAGCTTTCGCGCGCGGCCGCCGGGTTCCAGGCCGAGATGTACGATGCGGTCGCACAGGCCGAGTACGCAGACCTGCTCGTCATGCTCGTCATCGCCGAGTGGCTCTACCTCGACTGGGGTGAGCGCGATGCTCCGCTGCCCGAACATTATGTGCACTCCGAATGGATCGAGCTGCATCGCGGGGAGGCGTTCAGCTCGTGGTGCCAGTTCCTCGTCGATGAGCTCAACCGCGTATGGCCGGCCGCCGAGGCCGCAGGGCGAGCCGCGGAGCTCACCGCCCGCTGGGAGCGCACGGTCGCCCTGGAACTCGACTTCTTCGACGTCACCTACGACAGTCGCGACAGCTGACCGGCACGAGGGCCGCGTCGACTGAGCCGGTGACGTGTGTCGGGGAGGTCTCGCCGACCGTGCCAGCGAAGCGAGCGGGCGGGCTGGGGATAACTTCCAGCCCGCCCGTTCGTGATCAGAGGTCGTTCAGCCTGCGCGGTTCAGGCGTTGCGGTCGGTGGCACCCGGCTGCAGACCGGCGTCCTCCTGCTTGTCCTTCTCCGGGGCCTTCTCTCCGCCCTTCTTCTTGTCCGTCTTCTCGTCCTTCTTCTCCTTCTTCGGCGGGTCCTTCTTCACCGGTCCGCCGTTCTTCTGGATCTCGGCGATGTCCTTGCGCATCTGCGGCAGCTTCCCGTAGAGCGCATCGCCTGGGCAGTCGGTCTGACCGAGGTCCCGGTGACCGGAGACGACGTTGATCTTCGTTCCCTTGAGCGTGGTCTTGCCGCCGGCATCGACACCGGAGAGCGCGAGCTTCCAGGCGATCGCATGATCGACCGCATCCAGGGTGGCCTGCGGGGGCGCGGACGTGCCGTAGCTGCCGATGACCGAGATGCCGAAGCTGCCCTGGTTGTAGCCGACCACGTGCGCGCCGACCGGGTTCTTCTTCAGCCCGCCGCCGCGGCCCTCCCACAGGCGGCCGTACTTATCGGCGAGCATGTTGTAGCCGATGTCATCCCAGCCGCGGCCCTGCTGGTGGTAGTGCTGGATGCCGCGCAGGATCGCCGGAACGTCCTCGGCCGTGTAGTCATTCGACCCGCCGGTGTGGTGAACGACCGCGGCCTGCACCTTCGCAGTCGTATCCGGATCCGACTTCGGCTTCGCGGCACCCCACGCCTTGCGGTGCTCGATCTTCGGAGCCTTCACACCGCTGTCCTTGGCGATGGTCTGGGCCGCCGCGGCACCGGGTGCGTAGGCCATCGTCGCAGCCGTGCCTGAGGCGGCAGGCGCCTGGTCTGCGGCGCTGTCGGCAGCGCCCTCGGTCACCGGGGTGTTGAACTCAACGGCGGTCTCATCGCCGCTCCAGCGCTTCGGGTCGATGCTGAGGATCCGAGCGTCGTGCGGGGTGGCGTCGCCGAGGATGCGCAGCTGCGCGGCATCCATCCCGGCCAGCGAGTACGGTTCGGTGCCCGCGGCGCCGGGCTGCTCGGGGTCGTTGTCGGAGTCGAGACCCGACCAGGCACTCCACTGACTGCCGGTGCGGGTGCGGATCTCGACCTCGGCGTCCTCCGCCCCGCTCCACACGACCCCGACGATGCCGGGAGCGTCATCGGCCGGCTTGACGACATCCGATAGGGCGGCGATCGTGCGCCCGTCCTCGGTGATGTCAGAGGCCGAGCCGTGGATCGTATCCGTCAGTGAGCCGTCGTCCGGCGCCGAGGTGTCGGCCTGGCTGGCAGGGTAGGCGAGCGGCTGTGCCAGGGCGGCGGTTCCGCTGGTCTCGGGTGCCGGTGCGCGCAGCAGGGAGGGCAAGAACGAGAGGTGATCCGCGCTCTGCTGGGCGGTCGCGGATTCGGCTGCCGCTGAGCGGTCGCGGGCGCCGGGGATCCCGATGCCGGAGTCGCTGATCTCGGCGAGGTCGATTTCGTTCATCTCAGGCTGCGGATCCGCGCCGAAAGCGGCGGACGGAGCGAGCCCGAGTCCGGTCAGCAAGCTGGCGGCGACCGCAGTCGCAGCCGCAGAAGCGATATAGCGCATGTATGCCTTTCAGGGAAGGGGAAGACAGGCATTTCGGCGGCGCCGACGCTGGCTGCGCAGGACTCGCCGTGTGCCACTATGGCACGCATTCACCCAGATGTCTCGGGTTGAGGTGCAGTCGTTGCCGAATCGAGTTCTTCGAGCTCTGCGACGGGAATCGTGCTGTGAGGGCCGGTGAGCGTGCTGGCGGCAGTGGCCCGGTTGGCCAGGTGTGCTGCCGGCTGCGCGGGCGCGATTTCGCTTAACGTTCGGATTCCGGTAAGATACTCTGCGGAGGATTCGCCTAGCGGCCTATGGCGCACGCCTGGAACGCGTGTTGGGTTAACGCCCTCAGGGGTTCAAATCCCCTATCCTCCGCGCGAGATGAAGGCCCCTGACCAGGGAAAACGTGGTCAGGGGCCTTCGTCGTTTGCGGGAGGGCACGTCAGGGTTGGAAATCATGGGTTAATGGGGTTAATGCGGGTTAATGCTCAAAATGTGTGTATGGGTTCGGCGTGTCAGTGGTGTCTGCCGGCCCATCCTTGTTGGATTCCGATGCCGTCTTCGTAGCTGAAAGCGGCTTCGTCGTCATCCTGCACCGACGGCATCGTCTGGTGGAAGTCGGCAACGACATCGGCGCTGTCAGTGAAGAACCGCAGCAGCACATGCTCCTCGCCGTCGGGATACATCTTGGTCGGAGCCGGTCGCCCACAGTCCACGGCTACCAGCGATCCTTCCAGGGGCCGAACAGGCCATCGTCCGGGAGGTCCTCAATGAGCCGGCTCCACTCGTCCAACGGTGTGCCGGGGGCGAACTCCTTCCTCTCGCTGCAGGCGCCGTGCCCCATCACCGACTCAACCGCGGCACCGCCCGCTCAACCGCAGATATGGAATCTGCCTTCGGGCCCGTGCCCCCATCGTCTTTCTGCGCCGAGCTCGTGGCCTCGTCAGTCACGAGCTGTTCGCCGCTGTCAGACGTGTCCTTTCCGGCTGTGCCCTCGGCGGCAGGGCTGGAAGTGGATTCGGCCGGTGGCTGCGAGCTGCTGCCGCGACCAGCCAGCAGCACAAGTGACGTGCGGAGTGCGGCGGAGAGGGCAGGAGATGTGCCAGGGCGCATAGCGGAGCCCTTCTGGGCATGCAGAGTTCGAGGTGCGACGTTCACATCGGTCCTATGGCACTCGGTATGTGCACTGCCGACTGCGGAGGCATCCCGCATCTGCCTCGCTGCAGTGTCTTCAATGTCGAACCCGCGATCCGATGCTGGGCAAGCTGTCGAAGACCGAAACCAGCCGTCGTGGGTGTCATCTTCACCTTGTCCCGGAGCAGGCACTGCCACCCCAGGCGCAGCCACCCCAGGCCCCGCCGCTCCAGGCACCGCCACCCCGGCAGTGGGCCCGAGGCGGCGGCTGGCGGTCACTTCCGGCGCGGCTTGAACGACGTGGAGCACTTCCACGTCGTCTTGCCCTTTGTGGCGGTGACGGTGACCTTGACCGTACGGTTCGGGGTCGCGCCCGAGATGTAGTACTTCAGGCTCGCCTTGCCCTTCGTCGAAGCGGTCGCCCGCTTCTTCGTCTTCGTCGTCTTGTAGTGCGCGACGGTTTCGACCTTGGCCTTCGAGCCGACCTTCGAGACCTCGACCCAGGTGTTCGAGTACTGGCGCGGCTGGCTGATCGACATCTTCGCGGAGCAGGACTTCGGCGCGGCCGCAGCAGGTGCGACATCGGTGAAGACGGAGCCGGAGATGAGAGCGAGCGCGGCAAGTCCGGCAGCCAGTGAGCGGCGAGCCGAGGCGGTGGCAGAACGGCGGGTGAAAACAGCAGCAGTCATGGCAGATCCTTGGAAGAGATGAAAATGAGAAGAAGTTGGCACTGCCTGCGCATTCGGTAGGTCAAGACATCATCAGCTGTTTCGTTCCGCAGTGCCGGTGATATGGAGCATCATACGCCCACCGGGGTATCGGCAGAGAATCGGGTCGCACGCGTCTGTCTGCCTGCCCGCCTCACCGTGGCCCCTTGACGGCACCGAACGTCTGTACGCTGAGTGCAGATGCCACAGAGTGACGGAAGCAGGCGACGATGAAGCACCCTCTGAGCGGACGCACTGTTCTCATCACCGGCAGCGGCAGCGGCATCGGCCGGCTGCTCGCCGAGGGTGCCGCCGCCCGCGGCGCCCGGGTGGTGATCTGGGATCTTTCGCCCACCTCGGGTGCGGCTGTCTGCGCCTCGATCCGGTCCCGAGGCGGTGCGGCGACCTCCTTCGCCGTCGACGTCACCGACCGGGAGGCAGTCGCCTCCGCAGCGGAGGAGACCGGCCCGGTCGATGTGCTCGTCAACAACGCCGGAATCGTCACCGGCAAGCGGCTGCTCGACGCTGCCGATGAGGAGATCGAGCGCACCTTCGCCGTCAACACCCTCGCCCTGTACTGGGTGACCCGAGCGTTCCTGTCGGGCATGACCGCCCGACGCTCCGGGCTGGTGGTGACGATCTCGAGTGCGGCAGGCCTGGTCGGGGTGGCGAAGCAGACCGACTACTCGGCCAGCAAGTTCGCCGCCGTCGGATTCGCCGAATCGCTGCGCGTCGAACTGGCCAAGGACGACACCGGTGTCGACTCCTTCGTCGTGTGCCCGTACTACATCGACACCGGCATGTTCGCCGGCGTCAAGACGACGTTCCCGCGGCTGCTGCCGATCCTCAGCCCGGACTATGCCGCCGGCCGGACCCTCGACGCGATCGAATCCGGGCGCATCCAGCTCATCATGCCCCGGTTCGTGCGCACCCTGCCGCTCGTGCGGATGCTGCCGGTCGCCTGGTTCGACCAGATCATGAACGCCCTGGGCGTCAACAACACTATGGATGCCTTCACCGGCCGCCGGCAGCCGGCAGAGCCCCAAACCGCAACGGTGGATCGGCAGGTCTGAGATGAGCTACCAGCCCTACCCGCCGCGCCCGCCGCGTCGGCCCGGACCACCGCCTCCATCCGGAGCGGGACAGCCGCTGCCACCCGGAAACCGGCAGCCTCCGGGACACCGGCCACCCCACGGCGGCCCCGGCCACCCGCCCCAGCAGGCCGGGCCCGGGGCGCCGCCACCGCCTCGGCGCCGGACAGACGGACCGCGAGTCGCGCACCCGCGACCGGATATGACACCAGGCTCAAAGCCTGCCGACCGGCGGCCGCCGCGCTGGACCTCCGACGTCGGCCGCTGCGTGGGGATGGCGATCGTGTGGCTCGTCATCGGCACTGCGTTCGTCATCGGCGTGCACTTCAGGCTCGTGCGCCACAACAACCTCACGACCATTGACAGCACGGAGGTCTTTGCGGCGATGTGGCTGGGACTTCTCGGCATGTTGGTGCCGTTGGCGTTCATCGGAGAGAAGCGCGTCGATCGCGGAGTGCGCTTCGACGGGCTCGTCTCGATGTTCACCATCAGCTCCATCCTCGTTGCGCTCATGGGACTCATCGCCACGGTCGCCTGGAAACCGATCATCGGCTCCGAAGCCGTGCCCGGCAGCGTGCTCGACGAGCTCTTCTCCACCCCAGCAGCTGCGCTCATCAGCTTCCTCTTCCTGCTCACGGCGACCGCCGTCGCGATCGCCGCAGCCATCCCGCTGGCGGCTGATGCGTTTCCGCGCTGGGTGAGCGCCGGGGTCGGTCTGCCGGTGTGGATCATCGCCGGCATCGCCAGCGGGTTCGCGGCGATCTTCGTCTTCGGCGGCCCGCCGACACTGCTGCGGCTGGTGCTGTGGTTCCTCGCCGCCGTCGTGAGTCTGACGGTCATGTGCCTCGTGCTCGTGCTGGTGCAGCGCTGGCGGGTCAGGCACGGCATGATGCCGGCTGAGGCACCGAGGGGCTGAAACTCTGCTGCGCTGAGTCTCTGAGACGCTGCGTCGGCGACTGCGGGCAGCGCCTATTGTGTGACTATGACGCACACCACAGATCGCTTTCCCGCCGCTGAGCTCACCGACCTGCCCGCCGACATCCGTACCCGCATCGAAGAGGTCGGTCAGCAGACCGGCTTCGTGCCCAACGTCTTCGTCCACCTCGCGCGCCGGCCTGCGGAGTTCCGCGCGTTCTTCGCCTACTACGACGCGCTCATGGAGAAGGACACCGGCAACCTCACCAAGGCCGATCGGGAGATGATCATCACGGTCACCTCGGCGGCTAACAAGTGCCTGTACTGTGTGGTCGCCCACGGGGCGGTGCTGCGGATCTTCGAGAAGGACTCCCACATCGCCGATCAGGTCGCCCTGAACTACCGGCACGCCGACATCCCCGCCAGGCAGAAGGCGATGCTCGACTTCGCAATGAAGGTCCAGCAGACCCCGTGGCTCATCTGCGATGACGACTTCGCGACCCTGGCCGCCCACGGGTTCGACGACGAAGACGCCTGGGACATCACCGCCATCACCGGGTTCTTCGGACTGTCGAACCGGATGGCCACTGTCACCGGGATGACCCCAAACCCGGAGTTCTACCTCATGGGCCGCATCCCGCGCGACAAACGGTGACACCTCAGTCGGCCGGTGACACCTCAGTCGGCGCCGCCCCGGTCTGTGACGGCCCTGTCGGTGACATCCCAGCACCCGCCGAGTCCTGAACAGACATCGCGCACCCGTTCTTCACGCTCCCGCAAGCAGCGCCGGGCGCGGCACATGCGGGTGGGCAGGGCCCAATCACGCAGAACGAATATGATGCCTCGCCGGCTGAGGGCCCTGCGCGTGGGGTGCCGCACCGGCTGCGGCAGCCGGTGCGACGAGCGTGCGGGCCTGCACCCAGGTGAAGGCGGCGAGCACACAGAACAGCACCGCATCGAGGGCGATGTAGACCAGATGCACGGCACTTCCCGGGGCGCCGGTGCCGTTCAAGACCGCTTCGGTGCGGGCGTTGAGCAGCGGGCGGACGATGGCGACCTTGATGAGCAGGATGCCGGTGATCGTCGCGAGCAGCGTCCAGGCCGGGCGGACCTGCCGGCTCATGACGACGGCTGCGATGAGCATGATCGCGAGCACGCCTTCGACGCTGTTCATCGCGGTGAAGACGAGCCGCCCGATGCCCAGTCCCAGCGGGATCGTGATCCCCGGCGCCTGGAACTTCAGGGGTGCCTCGATGAGGTCGATGGCGATGATGAGGCCCAGCCAGATCGCAGGGATGATGAGCCGGGCGGTCAGGGCAGCAAAGCGCATGACGGCAGTCTACGCCCAGCCGGCGCCACTGCCGTCAGTTGACCAGCATGTTCAACCGATGATCCCAAAACGGTAGCCGGCGTCCTGATAGTGCTTGATGATCGCCGGCAGCGCCTTGGTCGTCAGCTGCTTGTTCTTCGCATCGTGCATGAGCACGACCTCGACGTTCGGGTTCTGCTCAGCGTCCCGGCGCTGGGCCAGCCGATCGAGCTGACCGGCGACGTCGTGGGGTCTGCGGCTGGCCGGTTCGGCATCGCCGTTGACGGTTGACCAGTCGACCCACGTCGCGCCCCGGTCGGCGAGTGCCGCATCGGCGGCTTGCATGTTCTTCCACGACATGTGCCCGCCGGGATACCGGTAGGCCGTCGAAGCGTAGTCCTCACCGAGCACCCCGCGCACGGCCTTGACCGCACGGTCGTAGTCTCGGCCGATCTGCCCGGCGGCGGCCTGCTTGCCGGGGTACAGCCGCTTGTAGTCATGCGAGTGCGAATGGATCGCCACCGCGCTGCCCTGGTCGATGACCTCTCGCACGATCGGCGCTGTGGAGTTGTTGATCTGCTTGCCCACTTGGAAGAACGTCGCATGCACGTCGTGGTCGCTCAACACCTTCAGGTTCTTCGTCGTCTGCTCCGTCGGCCCGTCATCGAAGGTGAGGAACACGATCTTCTCATCCGGGTACCCCTTCGCTTCGCTGCCCTCGTGCAGCCACCGGCTGACGTCCGCAGCAGGGTAGGCGTAGTCCTCGGCGGCGGCCGCATAGGCCTTGCCCGGTGCCACGCCCGAGGCGGCAGGCGCCTTTTCGCCCAGCTCGCCGGGCGGCCGGGTCGGGGTCTCCTGCGGGGCGGTGAGCTCAGGTTGTCGGCTCGTGTCCGGCTGCTTGTCACCGGCGTCGCCGAGGCGGGCCTCCGGTTCGGTCTCCGGCCTGGACTCGCGGCGTTCGGCAGTGGAGTGGGAGGCCGGCTCGGCTTGGTGGGTCTCGGCGTATCCGGCTGCGACGGTGCGTGCCGAGTGTGTGTCGTGCAGCAGGGTGTGGGCGGCGGCCGGGGCGACGGTCAGGGCGCCGAGCCCGACAGTGGTGCAGGCAGCCAGAGTCGCCAGTCGCTGACGCGAAGTCATGGGGGAAGTCCTTCCGCGGTTGCGTTCTTCTCCGCATTCAACTCCCGATTCGCCCCGAATGCGAGGACCCAGGCCGGTCATGCCGCGACTTTCTCATCTCGGCTCCAGCCGCGCGGCGGTGGGATGCCCTCCGATGTGCAGGGACCTGGGCGGGTTCATCGGGGTTTCACCGCGGTGTCACGAGATTGCCACACGGGTGCGCCGTTCGATCACCTGAGCGCGTGATGGGGCAGGGTACATTGGCTCCCAACTGCCCATCCTGTGCCCGCCCGGCATCGCTGCCGGCAGGCCACGACTGAGACGAAGGACATCCGATGAGATTGCCCACTCGCATCGCAGCCGCACTCGCCGCGTGCGCTCTGACGCTGAGCATCCCGACCGTCGGCTCCGCTGCCACCACCGTCGACCGCGCCGCGGACGCGACCGCTGCCGAGTCGGCCACCGCCTCGGGCGCGGACACTCCAGCGGCTGGTCCGCTTGCAGATCCCGCCACCGCCGGCGGTTCGACTGCAGGCAGCAGCGGCGGCAGTCAGCCGATCATGCTCATCATCGACGGTTCGGGCTCGATGAAGGCCGCCGACGTCGACGACAAAGGCACCACCCGGTTGGATGCTGCGAAGGATGCGGCCAAAGACGTCATCGACAACCTCAACGACAGCGCCCAGGTCGGCCTGACCGCCTACGGCATGAACACCGGCAGCTCTGATGCAGAGAAGGCCGCCGGCTGCAAGGACATCGAGGTGCTCTCCGCAGTCGAGCCGATCGACCGCGACGGGTTGAAGAAGCAGGTCGACTCGATCAAGGCCTCCGGCTACACACCGATCGGCGAAGCACTGAAAAAGGCCGCCGAAGAGCTGCCTGGCGAGGGCTCCGGCGGCATCGTGCTGCTGTCCGATGGTGAGGACACCTGCGCTCCACCGCCGCCGTGCGACGTGGCCAAGGAGCTCGTCGAAGACGGCGTCGACCTCAAGATCCACACTGTCGGCCTGCGCGTCGACGAGAACGCCCGCAAGGAGCTCACCTGCATCGCCGATGAGACGCAGGGCACCTACGCTGATGCCGAGGACACCAAGAGCCTGCAGGCCTCGATGCAGGCCGCTGCGCGGGCCGCACTGACCGGCTACGAGGCCCAGGGCACCCCGATCACCGGTGGTGAGGACCGCGCGTCCGCCGTCGACATCCAGCCCGGCCAGTACCTCGACAGCCTGCCCTCGGCCACCGGCAAGATCACCGAGTCGACCGGCATGCGCAGCTACAGGTTCCACCTCGACGAGGGCGAGCGCGGCCTGCTCTCAGCGACGATGGTCCAGCCGTGGTCGGATTCCGGACGGGTGGATCATGACGCGGTGAACCTGGTCGTCAGCGCTGCGGAGGAGGAGAGCTGCAGGCGCAGCGACACGACGCTGGCCAATGCGATGAACCTCGGCGATCTGCCGCCGAGCGCCTTCATCGACACCGGTGCGATCGGCCCGGACAACGCCCGCGTCGAAGGGTCTGATTGCTTCACCGAGGCCGGGGACTACATCGTCACCGTCGAGCGCACCGGCGGCAGCGACCAGACGAAGGACACTCCGTTCCCGCTTGAGCTCAACCTCGTCGTCCAGCCCGGAACCGATCCCGATGACTTCCCGGAGCCTGCGACCGGCCCGGAGCAGCTCGACTTCCTGCCCGCACCCGGTGATCAGGCGAGCCCGCTCGGCGGCGGCACCTCCTTCGGCACCGCCCCGGAGCTCAAGGACCCGGTGGTGACCTCGAGCATCAACGTCGGCGAGGTGCAGTATTTCAAGGTGCCGGTCAAGTACGGCCAGCAGATCCGCGTACGCGCCGACTTCGAAGTCCCCGGCAAGGACAAGGCGGTGACGGGCAACCCGAATCTGTGGATCCTCAATCCGCTGCGCCAGGAGGTCACCTCGGTGCGTCCCGGTGAACCCGGTGCACACGACTTCGACAACCAGGAGGACATCTTCGGCGACGAGGGCCACGCCTATACCGGCAGCCGGCAGGCCACGGTGCTGGCGCTCAACTCCGCGGTGCCGGTCAACCCGCGCAACCTCGACGGCGAAGATGACCCGAAGTTCAAGACCTCACCGGTGAGCTTCGATGGGTTCTACTACTTCGCCTTCAGCTACTCCGACCTCCACGGCGAGTCCTTCGGCACACCGGGGGAGTACACGCTGAGCTGGGATGTCGTCGGCGACCCGACCGACGGCCCGGGGGCTGAAGGTGCAGGGGATGCCGGTGATGACGGCGACGATCAGGCTGCTGGCGGCCAGTCGGTGTTGATGAGTGCACTCAAATGGGGCGGCATCGCCCTCGGCGCGATCGTGCTCATCGGCGCGGTGCTCGTCACGATCCTGCTGCTGCGCACCCGTCGCGCACGCATCGGCGGCTGACATGAACTGTGCCGAACCGCCTCGGGGCCGGATGATCCGCGCCCGAGGCGGTTCCTGCGTTCCGCCCGCTGGTGCGGTGGCCGAGCTGTGTGGTGACTGGTTGGTAAGGCGGCCGGGCTGTCAGGTCATTGGGGGCCGCGGGTCATGCGGATCTCAGCCAGGTCATCAGCGGCCGCGTCGACGTTGCGGGTGCCGTCGGGTGTGAAGCCGTTGCGGGCGTAGAAGCTGCGGGCGCGCGGATTGTCCTCGGCCACCCACAGGGTGGCCGGCGCAGTGCCGATCGCCGCATCCAAAAGCGCCTGGCCGAGACCGGTTCCGTAGTGGCTGCTGAGGATGTACAGCGCCCACAGCTCCAAGCCGGTGCGGTCGTCGTCGCGAGCCTCACCGACGCTCGCGAACCCGATGACATCGGTGCTCGGCAACAGGCCCGGTGTCGTGACCGGGGTGCCGGCGTCTGTGCGAATGGCCAGGCGAGTGCGCGCACATGACTCCGGCTGCGTCAGCCACTGTGCCCACTGCTCGGTGCGGGTGGCCAACACCGCATCGTCGTAGAAGCGCTCATCCAGCAGGTGGCCGTAGGCTTCCCGCCATCCGGCGACGTGCACGCGCGCAATCGCGGCCCCGAGCTCAACGTCGGGCTGCGGACTGGCCTGTGGGGTGATGATGGCGAAGGGCATGACAGCACCCTAGAGGAGGGGTTCTGGCCCGTCTAGACTCGGAGTCATGTCCTTCTCGATCATCGACGTCGGCAGCGAGCTGCTCGAACGCGCCGCCGACGAGCCGACGAAGCTGGCGACCAAACGGATTCCCTCGGACAATGCCGCAATCGTGCGTATCCTCATCGCGATGCGCACTGGCGCGCAGCTGTCCGATCACCCCAACCCCGGTGAGGCAGTCATCACGATCCATCGCGGAGCTGCCACCCTGACCGGCGAATCCGGTGAAGCGATCGCCCTCGACTCCGGCGAGACCGCCGACATCCCGCAGGAAACCCATCGGCTTGATGCCGACCGTGACACGATCGCTGTGCTCACCCTTATCCACCGCAGCCGCCTGCAGTCCTGAACCATCGCCGGTCAGCACGCCGTCAGCCGGCAGACGTGCTGGCAGGCCGGTCAGCAGATCCTGGCAATCCGCTCCAGGTGACCGCCAGGTCCCTTGTCCTCCCTGGGCAATGTTGGCAGAGTTGCAGACATGACTGAGAACACTACGAACATCACCGTCACGCGCACGATCGATGCCCCGGCCAAGGAGATCTTCGACCTGCTCAGCCTGCCGGAACGCCATCACGAGTTCGATGGCTCGGGCATGGTGCGCTCAGATGACAAGTCGGATCGCATTCAGGCGGTCGGCGAAGTGTTCGTCATGAACATGCACGCCGAGCACATGGGTGGGGATTACCAGACGTACAACCACGTCACCGCCTTCGACCGCGATAAGATGGTCGGCTGGCAGCCGGCTCCGGAGAAGAACAAAGACAACCCGGACGGCTGGGAGTGGCTGTACGAGCTGCGCCCGCTCAGTGCCGACTCGACCGAGGTGACGCTCACCTACGACTGGTCGAAGATCGATGATGAGAAGCTCGCCTCGATCTTCCCGCTCGTGAGCGAGGCCGAACTCGACGACTCCCTCAATCAGCTCGCTGCCGCCGTCTCCGGAAGCTGAGCGGTCGCCTCGGAAGCGGAACCCCCCCCCGCATGAGGGTCGCCCGGTCGCTGTCAGCGCAGCGACCGGGCGATCGTCGTGCAGGGGGCGGCCTCATGGCCTCATGGCTGCAGCTCAGTCCTCGGTGACCTCACCGGTATCGGCGTCGACGGTGACCTCTTCTGAGTCGCCGTTCTGCTCGATGTCGAACTGGTACTCCAGGCGGTTGTCGTCCCAGCTGTAAGACCATTCCGTGATCCGGCCGTCACGCACCTCAAGGGCCTTGTCGCGGGCCTCTTCGAAGGTCATCGGATCATTGAGATCGATGGCCTCCTCCTTGTCGTTGGTGCTGTCCTCTTCGGTCTTGACGATCTCACCGGTGTCGGCGTTGATGTCGACCTCGTGGTCGGTGCCGTCGACGAGCGTCGCGACGGTCCAGACCCAAGCGCTGTGGTCGTCCTCCCAATCGATCTCGATGGAGTGGACGGTGCCGTCGCCGGCCTCTTGGGCGGCGGCGTCGATGGCATCCTGGGCGCTGGTGGCGAACTCATGGGTGGCCAGGTCGGCGTCCTTGGGGGTGCCGTCACCGGAGTCCGCGCCCGAGGTGTCCCCACCGGTGTCCTCGGAGGTCGCCTCCGCGCCTGCGGGCTGGGTCGGGCTGTCATCAATGGCGTCGTCGCCTCCGCTGCAGCCGGCGAGGACTGCGGCGACGGACACTGCTGCGATACCTGCCAGAACTCTGCGCATAAGGTGCTCCTTCGTCGGCGGATTGATCGGCTTCAGGATACCAGCATCGGATCAAGGCGCCTTGTGCAGCCGATGTCGGCGTGCGAGCGGTTCTGCGCTGCACATGACGGTGCCCGGGGCAGCAGAAGCGCTGCCCCGGGCACCGGAGTCACTGCTGCAGCCGGCGGACCGGTCAGCAGCTGAACGTCACTTCGAGAGGGCTTCGATGAGTGCCTTGTTGAAGACCTCCAGATCACCGGGGTTGCGAGAGGTGATGAGGTTTCCGTCGACGACGAGTTCGGAGTCCTCCCAGGTCGCCCCGGCGTTCTGCATATCGACCTTGAGCGACTCGTACGAGGTCAGCCTGCGCCCCTTGGCCAGACCGGTCTGGGCGAGGATCCAGGGAGCGTGGCAGATCGCAGCGACAGGCTTGCCGGCTGCGAAGAATGCCTCGACGAGTGCGCCGGCATCGGCATCAAGGCGCAGTGAGTCGGCGTTGAGCGTGCCGCCGGGCAGCACGAGCATGTCGTAGTCAGCGGCATCTGCATCGGCGACCGGGACGTCGACGTCGAAGACCTCGGCGTGCTCCCAGTCGCCCTCCATCGCCTGCAGAGTGCCCTGGCTGGGGGACACGATGAATGTCTGCGCGCCAGCCTCGTCAAGCGCCGTGCGCGGGCTGGTGAGTTCGACCTGCTCGACGCCGCGTGTGAGCAGGAATGCAACCTTCTTATCGGACAGGGCCATGGTGCTCCTTCCATCGGGTGTGTGATCCACATCTGCATAAACGCCGCAGCCCGGGCGAGTATTCCATGCCCGAGGCGGTGGTTCCCGTGCCAGAGGTCTTGGTGCCCGTGCCCGAGGTGGTGGTGGGCTCGCATCGTCCGGCTCAGAGACCGCCGGTGCCCAGGGCGGTGCGCACCATCGTCTCGAAGTGGCTGACGTGCTCAGCGGCCAGGTCGGCGGCGCGCTCGCCGTCGCCGTCGAGGATCGCGGCCAGCAGCTCGGCGTGCTCGCCGACGTGCTGCGGGACCCCGCGCAGGCGCAGTGCGAGGACGCACCAGATGCGGGTGGCGAGGCTGTCGAGCCGGATGAGCGTCTCACTCAGGTGCGGATTGCCGGCGGCAGTGTAGATCGTCCGGTGCACACGGGTGTCGAACTCCAGCAGGCTCCGCGCATCGGCCGCCGCGGCCGTTCTGATCGCACCAGACGTGTCGATCGCCGCGGCCTCGGCGGCGAGCGCTGCGAGCTGGCTGCGCAGCTGCGGATCCTGGCAAGCGGCAGCCCGCCGTGCGGCGACGGGCTCGAGGATGCTGCGCAGTTCGGAGATGTCGACGAGGTCGGCGATCTCGACCTGCGTGGCGAAGGTGCCGCGGCGCGGATACGAGACGACGAGGTGTTCGCTCTCCAGGCGCTTGAGCGCTTCGCGCAACGGGGTGCGGCCGATCCCGAACTCTGCTGCGAGGTTCGCCTCGCGGATCGGCTCACCTGGGGCGATGTCGAGCATCACGAGTGCATCGCGCAGGCGCACATAGGCCTGCTCGGCCAGTGAGCTCGCCTCCGGCATCAGCATCTCCCCTCATCGCGCCGCACTGCGGTGAACGAACCGCGGCGAAAGGACCTCTTGACGAGATCCTAGTCACATTCTATCGTGGTGTCACATTGATATATCAGTCGTCGATCAGGCGTCTCCTGCAGTGATGGGACGGTGTCTGAGCCCGGCACAGGCGCCGGTGCCGATGACTGCGTGCGAGAGGAGCACCATGCACGATCAGCGCGTGCTGCCAGCGCATCCGGACTTCATGTGGCGCAGCCCGGAGCCCAAGCGCCGGTACGACGTCATCATCGTCGGCGGCGGAGGCCACGGTCTGGCCACCGCCTACTACCTGGCCAAGAACCACGGCGTCACCAACGTCGCCGTCCTCGAGCGCGGCTGGCTGGCCGGCGGCAACATGGCCCGCAACACCGCGATCATCCGCTCCAATTACCTGTGGGATGAGTCGGCTGCGATCTACGAGCACTCGATGCAGCTGTGGGAGGGCCTCGAAGACGAACTCGACTATGAGATCTTCTTCGACCAGCGCGGCGTGCTCAACCTCGCCCACACCCTGCAGGAGGTCCGCGACTCCGTCCGCCGCGTCGAGGCCAACCGGCTGGCCGGCATCGACGCCGAATGGGTCGAACCCGAGCAGGTCAAAGAGCTCTGCCCCATCATCAACATCGATGACAATCTGCGCTATCCGGTCCTCGGCGCGACATACCAGGCCCGAGGCGGGATCGCCAAGCATGACTGGGTCGCCTGGGCATTCGCCCGCCGGGCCTCCGAACTCGGCGTCGACATCATCGAGAACTGCGATGTCACCGGCTTCGACATCGAACACGGCCAGGTCAAGGGCGTACAGACCAACCTCGGGCCCATCGGAGCCGAATCCGTCGCCCTCGCTGCCGCCGGTGCCTCCTCGACGCTGGCGGAGCAGGCCGGCTTCCGCCTGCCGATCCAGACCCGGCCGCTGCAAGCACTCGTGTCCGAACTCCACGAGATCGTTCACCCCAATGTGGTGATGAGCAACCACGTCCATGTCTACGTCTCCCAGGCGCAGAAGGGCGAACTCGTCATGGGTGCCGGTGTCGATGCCTACAACGGCTACGGCCAGCGCGGGTCCTTCCACGTCATCGAACACCAGATGGCCGCCGCCGTCGAGCTGTTCCCGATCTTCGCCCGCGCCCACCTGCTGCGCGCCTGGGGCGGCAACGTCGACGTCACGATGGACGCCTCCCCGGTCGTCGGGCTCAGCCCGGTCGACAATCTCTACGTCAACTGCGGCTGGGGCACCGGCGGTTTCAAGGGCACCCCGGGCGCCGGGTACGTCTACGCCCACACGATCGCCACCGGCCAGCCGCATGAGCTCAACGCCCCGTTCAGCCTCGAGCGCTTCGACACCGGCGCCCTCGTCGACGAACACGGCGCAGCCGGCGTCGCCCACTGACCGGATCGCAGACCTCAGGAGACACCATGCTCATCATCGACTGCCCCCACTGCGGTCCCCGGATGGAGACCGAGTTCCACTACGGTGGCCAAGCCGACGTCGCCTACCCGGCCGATGCCGCGAACCTGCCGGATACCGACTGGGCCCAGTTCCTCTTCTACCGCGACAACCCGCGCGGGGACTTCGCCGAACGCTGGGTCCACGCCGCCGGCTGCCGCAAATGGCTCACCGTCACCCGCGACACCGTGACCAACGAGTTCACCTCCACTCCGCGGCCCGGCGCCCCGGCACCGCAGGCCAGCACCGACGCCCACGTCACCACCACCGCCGAGGCGCCGCTCGCCTCGGGCGCGGACACCGCCCGGAAGGAGGGCCAGCCATGACCCGCACACCACACGCCAACAGCGGCCAGCCCGGCACCCGCCTGCCGGGAGCCGGCATCGATATCGACACCCCCATCAGCTTCGAGATCGACGGTGAGACGATCACCGGCTTCGCGGGTGACACGCTGGCCTCTGCGCTCATCGCCGCAGGCCGCACCCGCTGCGGTGACTCGCTGTACCGGTCGCGGCCGCGCGGCATCTTCACCGACGGCACTGCTGAGCCCAACGCCTACGTCGAGACCACCATCGACGGGGTCACCGAGACGATGCGCCAGGCCACCATCGTCGAACTCAGCCCAGGCATCACCGCCCGCACACTCACCGGCCTCGGCCGCCTCATGGACCCGCCCGCCCCAGGCGAATCCGCCGACCCGGGCAAGCGGACGATCGCCCGCTACGACAAGCGCAGCACCTTCGCCGACGTGCTCATCGTCGGCGCAGGCCCTGCCGGCCTGGCCGCCGCCCGGGCTGCCGCGCGCACCGGAGCACGGGTGATCCTGGCCGAACAGGACTTCCGCCTCGGCGGCCGCGCCCTTTCCTCCGACGGGACGATCGAAGGCCAGCCGGCCGCCGCCTGGATCGCAGGCGTCCGCGCCGAACTCGACACCTACGACGAGTGCCGCGTGCTCACCCGCACCGCCGTCGTCGGCGCCTTCGACTCGAACTACTTCGTCGCCGTCGAATCCCGCCGCGACCACCTCGACGGAGCACCGGCCGGCATGTCCCGGCAACGGCTGTGGCACATCACCGCCGACCAGGTGGTGCTCGCCACCGGCGCGCTCGAACGCCCCCTCGTCTTCGCCCACAACGACCGGCCCGGCATCATGCTCGCCTCGGCCGCGGCCAGCTGGCTGCACCGCTTCGGCATCCTGCCCGGCCGCCAGGTCACGATCGCCACGACGAACGACTCGCCCTACCCGCTCGCCTCCGCGCTCGCCGCCGCCGGCGCCGAGGTGACGGTCATCGACTCGCGCACGAACCCCGCCGCCGAGGCGGTCGAGACCGCCGGCGTCACAGTCCACCGCGGGTGCGCGGTCACCGAATCGCTCAGCGACTGCGATAACGGGCATGTCACCGGCCTGCGCTTCGGTGCTTTCGACGGCACGCTTGTCGACGCAGCCAGCCAGCAGGAGACCGACTGCGATCTGCTGCTGCTCGCCGGCGGCTGGACGCCGACGGTGCACCTGCACTCACAGCGCCGCGGGGACCTGCACTGGGACGAGACCCTCAGCGGCTTCGTCCCGAGCACACCCGTGCGGGATCAGCACCTGGCCGGCGCCGTCTGCGGCACCTACACCACCGAGCTGTGCCTGACCGAAGGCACGGCTGCCGGAGCGGCTGCTGCTGCGACGACCGCATGGGTGCGCGAACACGGCGACCCGGCCACCGCCTCGGGCACGGAGCCGGCCACCGCCTCGGGAACGGGCGTCACCGACAGCCAGCGCCGCGAGGCCTGCGGCGAGGTCCGCCCGGTGTGGCTGGGCGCGACCCGCCCGCCGAGCAGCGACCGCGCCGATGAGAATGTCGAGTTCGACACCTGCTTCCTCGACCTGCAGCGCGACGAATCCGTGCGCAACGCGGTCCGGGCGATCAACGCCGGGATGCGCAACGTCGAGCACATCAAGCGCTACACCTCGATCGCCACCGGTGCCGAGCAGGGCCGCCTGTCCTCGGTTGTGACGAACGGGGTCATCGCCCAGGCCCTCGGCGCAGACATCGGCGAGCTCGGCGTCACGACCTTCCGTGCCCCGTACACGCCGGTGTCCTTCGCCGCACTTGCCGGCCGCTCGCACGGGGAGCTGTACGATCCGGCACGGCTCACGCCCACTCACTTCTGGGCCCTTGAGCGCGGCGTCGTGTTCGAAGACGTCGGGCAGTGGAAGCGCGCCCGTTTCTTCGCCCGCGACGGTGAGGACATGGACGCTGCCGTCGCACGCGAATGCGCGGCCGTGCGTGAGCGGGTCGGCTTCCAGGACGCCTCGACGCTAGGGAAGATCGAGATCCGTGGCGCCGACGCCCCGGAGTTCCTCAACCGCATGTACACCAACGGGTTCCTCAAGCTCGCCGTCGGCAAGGGCCGCTACGGGCTCATGTGCGGCCCCGACGGGATGGTCATCGACGACGGCGTCTCACTGCGCTTGGCCGAGGACCGGTACTTCATGTCGACGACGACCGGCAATGCCGCCCACATCCTCGAACACCTCGAAGAGTACGCGCAGACCGAATGGCCCGAACTCGACGTAACGATCACCTCGGTGACCGAGCAGTGGGCGACGATCGCGGTGGCCGGGCCGCTGTCGCGCAAGGTCATCGCCAAGCTCTTCCCGGACCTCGACGTCAGCCAGGACGCCTTCGGCTTCATGGAGTTCCGCACCGCCCGCCTGCACGCCCCCAGCACCGGAGCTGCCGGTCAGGACGGCGATTCGATCGAGGCGCGGGTCTGCCGGATCACCTTCTCCGGTGAGCTCGCCTTCGAGATCAACGTGCCCGCCTGGTACGGCCGCGCGGTCGCCGAACTCGTCGAAGCCGCAGGTGAGGAGTTCGGCATCACCCCCTACGGCACCGAGACGATGCATGTGCTGCGAGCTGAGAAGGCCTTCCCGATCGTCGGGCAGGACACCGACGGCACCGTCAGCCCCCACGACCTCGGGATGGGCTGGGCGGTCTCGACGCGCAAGGAATTCGTCGGCAGTCGCTCGTTCGCCCGCGCCTTCAACCACGACCCCAACCGCAAACACCTCATCGCGCTGCTGCCCGACGACCCCGAGGTGGTGCTTGCCGAAGGGGCGCAGATCATCACCGCAGACGTGGCCCCCGCCGCCGAGGCGGTCGTCGTCTCCCGCGGGCGCGCTGACGCGGCTGCCCCGATCCCGATGATCGGGCAGGTGACGTCGAGCTACATGTCCCAGGCGCTCGGCCGCAGCTTCGCGCTCGCCCTCGTCAAGGGCGGCCGGGAGCGGATCGGCCAGACGGTCGTAGCGAGCTTCGGCGGCCGCTTCGTCCCCGCGACCGTCGCCGACACGGTCGTCTTCGACCCGGAGAACACGCGCCGCGACGGCGTGGAAGGAGTGAGCTGAGATGACGACGACAGCCCAGACCGGCAGCCGCGCACCGCAGCTGCGGCCGATCAGCCCAGCCGGGCACCGCCATGCCGACATGGACGCCGGCTCGAGTGCGGCAGTGCGCCTGCGTGAGATCCCGTTCGCGCAAATGCTCGCGATCCGCGCCGAACCCGGCTCGCCGATGGCCGCTGCCGTCGAGGCCGAGGTCGGCCGCCTGCCGGCTGCGGTCAAGCAGGTGACGGTCAGTCAGCAGGCCACGACCTGCTGGCTGAGCCCTGATGAGTTCCTCGCCGTGCTCACAGATGAGTCGCTCACTGCCGCCGCCGAGGTGGCGGAGACGATCATGGCCCATGCCGGTTCTGCTTCCGGTCACGTCCTCGATGTCTCAGCCAACCGCACGACCCTCGAACTGTCAGGCCCGGCCGCTCGGGACATCCTCGAATCGTCAGCGACGATCGACCTGCACCCGAGGATGTTCCCCGCCGGCACGGCTGTTGCGACGAATTTCGCTCAGACCCAGGTGATCCTGCACAAGACAGGGGAGGAGACGTGGCGGATCCTGCCGCGCTCCTCGTTCGCCGACTCCGTTGTCACGTGGCTGCTCGACGCGATGGAGGAGTACCAGAACGCCGGCTGACCGGCAGCCGGGAACCCTCCGAGCCGGAGACGCACCCAGCCGGAAACTCTTCCGGGACGAGCCGCCTCGGCGCCCGGCAGCATCAGCCGCAGGGAACCTCGCCCCAACAGCGGGCTCCCTGCGGCTTGTGCATGCAGCGCTGGCCGGAACGCCGATGCCTGATGAGAGGGCTGCCATGGCTGACATCACGACCCCAGAGATCATCGACTTCCCCGGCAGCCCCACCGCTGTCGTCCGTGCCGAAGGGCTGGAGGTCGCCGAGATCGCCGCCTTTATGGATGAGACGTTCGCCGCCCTGACCCAGGCGATCGAGAACGGCGACATCACCCCGGCAGGACCTGCCTTCTGCCGCTACGACACCGCCATGGTTCCCGAGGAGACCGGCCAGCTGCCGCCGTTCGACCTCGAAGCCGGGTTCCCGCTCGTCTCCCTACTCGACGGCCCGCTCATCACCGGCGCGGTGCGGATCGAACCATCCGAGCTCCCGGCCTGTCAGCTGGCGGTGACGAAGCACACCGGACCCTATGACCAGCTCGGCCAGGCATGGGAGCAGTTCACGCAGACCCTCGTCGATGACGGCTACTCACTGGCCATGCCCTGCTGGGAGGCCTACGACACGGAGCCGACCCCGGACACCGACCCGGCCACACTCGTCACCGGGCTCGCCGTCCCCGTCGTCCGCGACGGAGCGCACCCGGTCCACTCCTGCCGCCTGCCCGGACACGAACACGCCCCGCACAGCCGGAGCTGTGCGGGGCGTGCCGCGCGGATGGCGGAGGTCATCGTTCGGAGCTCACCGCTCGCCCGGCTGCCGAGAGCTGGCCTCACCGGCCCGGCGGGCGACGTCGGACTGCTCCCGGTCGCTTCGGCTGCGGGTGAAGAGATTCTTCGTCGCTGAGAGCCGGTAGTCGATGCGGTTGTCGACGCGGTGATCGACCTTGTCGCCGAGCACATCGTCGAATTCATCAGTGAGGTACTCCGACATCTGCTTGCTCTCGATGATGCGCTTGATCGCGACCTGGCGGGCGTCTTCCTTGCGGAACGCCTGCACTGTGGCCAGCGCGATGAGGATGAGCACGACTGAGAACGGCAGCGCTGTGGCAAGGGATGCCGCTTGCAGCGCCTCCAGACCGCCTGCCAGCAGCAGGCCGATGGCGATAGCGCCTTCGAGCGCGCAGAAGAGGATGCGCGACCACATCGGTGGGTTCGGGTGTCCGCCGGAGGCGAGCATGTCGACGACGAGCGATCCGGAGTCCGATGAGGTGATGAAGAAGACCGTCACCAGGATGATCGCCAGGACGGACATGATCGCACCCATCGGCAGCCCGGAGAGCACGTCGAACAGCGCCTTCTCAGCGACCACGCCCTCCTCCGGGTCGACGAGTCCGCCGGAGCCGAACAGCTCCTGGTGGATACCGGCGCCGCCGAGCACGGAGAACCAGAAGAAGCCGACGAGCGAGGGCACCACGAGCACACCGGCGATGAATTCGCGCACGGTGCGCCCACGCGAGATCCGGGCGATGAACACGCCGACGAACGGCGCCCAGGAGATCCACCAGCCCCAGTAGAAGATGGTCCACGCCGAATTCCATTCTGCGCCCTCAGCGCCGGTGAAGGCACCGGCATCGAAGGTGAGGTTGAAGAAGTTCGCCAGGTACACACCGAGGGACTCGATGAAGTTCTCGAACAGGAACAGCGTCGGCCCGAGCATGAGCACGGCGATGAGCAGCAGGCCGGCGACGGACAGGTTGATGTTCGACAGCCACTTGATGCCTGCGCCCACACCTGAGACCACCGACAGGGTGGCCAGGAAGGTGATGCCGGTGATGAGGATGATGAGGAAGGTGTTGTCGACGGTGTCGACGACGCCGATCTCCTGCAGACCCGAGGAGATCTGCTGGACGCCCAGGCCCAGCGAGGTGGCGATGCCGAAGACGGTGCCGAACACGGCGAGGATGTCGATGAGGTCACCGGCCCAGCCGCGCACGCGGTCGCCGAGGAGGGGCTCGAGTGCCCAGCGGATCGAGACCGGGCGGCCCCGCCGGTGGATGGCGTAGGCCAGTGCAAGGCCGATGACGGCATAGATCGACCACGGGTGCAGTCCCCAGTGGATGAACGTCTGCGCCATCGCCAGATGCTGCTGCTCGACTCCGTCGGTCGGCCAGCCCGGTTTGGGCGTGGTCGTCGCATAGGTCAGCGGCTCGCCGACGCCGTAGAAAACCAGGCCGATGCCCATACCGGCAGCGAACAGCATCGCAAACCACGACAGCAGCCCGAATTCCGGCTCCTCACCGTCGTCGCCAAGCCGGATCTTGCCGAACTTCGAGACCCCGATGCCGATCGAGAAGAACACGAACCCGCCGATGACGAGCATGTAGTACCAGCCGAGGTTGTGCACGATCCAGTTCTGGGTGGCTGTGAGCACCGTGCCGGTGGTGTCCTGGAAGACGATCGCCAGGATCGCGATGAGACCGATGAGGATGATCGACGGCCAGAACACCGCCGGGGCGATGAGCCCCTTCTTGTCGATCCGCACGCCTTGGGCGATGAGCTTCGCAGCGATCCGCGAATCGGCGTCCTCATCCTCGATCTGCAGGTGGTCCGGCAGCCGCAGCTCCTCAGCTTCCTGCACCTCGTCACGCAGATGTTCGGGGGCTGCGTGGACGGTCGCTGTGCTGCGATCCTGTCCTGTCTTGTCGTCAGTCGTCACTGTGGTTCTTTCCGTGTTGTCAGCGTGTCTGCGTATCGAATTCCGTCACTTACCATCTCGGATTGTCCCAGCAGCGGCAAGTTCACCTGACAGTCCAGTGATGTCCCTCACATGGCGCTGCCTGGTCTCAAGGGTAGCGTGCCGGCCGCCTCCCCACCCGCGCCCGAGGCGGTGGGCGCCGAGCGCGGGGCTGTCGCCTCCGCTGGGGTCTCGTCGGCATCTGCGGTCGGGTCGCCTGCCGCGTGCAGGTTCCGCGGCGCATGCGGGGGTCTTTATGGGTGTCTGCGGTGTTTGTCATCAGTGTGGTGTGGTTCGTTGCAGTTCTGTGACCAGCAGTGACACGTAACTGCAACACACCTGTCATACGGCCTCCTTAGACTCATCCTCACGCCGTGCGCGGATGCCCGCGGCGCTCCCGATCCCCGAGGTGCCCCCATGCATGTCTTCCGTCGCATCGTCCTCCCCGTCAGCTACCTGGTGGTGCTGCTCATCATCGCCATCGCGCTCGCCTGGCTGGCCTTCCGCCCGCAGGCGAGCACCACCGTCGACGGCGAACCCACCGGGGAGGTGCTGGCTGAGGAGACCGTCGTGGCGCGCGGAGACGTGTCCAATGTGCTCAGCTTCGACGGCAAGATCGAAGTCGAGCCGGCCAAGGACGCCAAAGCATCAGAGACCGGCACGCTCGTCCACGTCTTCGAGCAGTCCGGACGCAAGGTGAAGAAGGGCGCCCAGCTGTACCAGATCAAGGTCGAAGGCGAAGCCGAGGCCCCGGCCCCGGCCGCCGAACCCGGTTCTGACGGTGACGCCGCCGAACCCGCCCCGGCACCGGCCCCGCGTCCACGCTACGTCAACGTCGTCGCCCCTGCCGACGGGGTCGTCGGCGACTATGCGGCTGAGAAGGGCGAGGACGTTGCGAAGGGGCAGGCGGTCACGAGCATCGAACAGGACTCCTTCCGCGCTGTCGCCTCCATCGAACCGGCTCAGCTGTACCGGATCCCCAAGATGCCGGACACCGGCACCGTGACGATCACCGACGGACCGCAGCCCTTTGAGTGCACGAGCCTGCGCCTCAACCAGGTCTCCGGCAGCCGCAGCGCCGGTGACAGCGCCGGTGACAGCGACGGGGAGGACGCCGGTGCGGAGCCGGCACCAGACGACAGCGAGGCCCCGGCACCGGAGGCCGGCGCCTCGGGCCCGTCGATCAGCTGCGAGGTCCCCGACGAGGTGACCGTCTACAACGGGCTGAACATGAAGCTCGAACTCGACGCCGGCTCAGCCACCGATGTGCTCATCGTCCCGACCACCGCGGTGCGCGGCACGATCGGCGACGGCAGCGTGTGGGTCATCGACGACTCCGGCGAACCGGTCGAAACCCCGGTCAAGCTCGGCATCAACGACGGCGAGAACGTCGAGATCACCGAGGGGCTTGAGGAGGGCCAGTCGATCGCCGCCTACGTGCCCGGCGCTGAGCCTGAGTCGCCTGAGGACTTCGACGAGGGCGGCATGGTCGACGAGGGAGAGATGTGAGCGCAGCGCCGATCCTGCAGCTGCGCGACGTCACCCGTTCCGTGCGGCTGCCCAACGACAGCATCCTCGACATCCTCACCGGCATCGACCTCGACGTCTATCCCCGCGAGCACGTCGGCATCGTCGGCCGCTCCGGCACCGGCAAATCGACCCTGCTCAACATCCTCGGGCTGCTCGACCGGCCCACCAGCGGCGGCATGTGGTTCGCCGGGACCGAGGTCTCGCGCATCTCCCAGCGCCGGGCCGCCGCGATCCGCGGGCAGGATGTCGGATTCGTGTTCCAGCAGTTCAACCTGCTGCCCGGCCGCACCGCGCTGGAGAACGTCGAAGCACCCCTGCTGTACGGCTCGCCCCGGGAGTTCTGGCAGCGCCGGCGACTCGCCACCGAAGCCCTCGAGCGCCTCGGCCTCGGCCACCGGCTGCGCCAGCTGCCGATCGCGCTCTCCGGCGGTGAGCAGCAGCGGGTGGCGATCGCCCGGGCGATCGTGCGCAAGCCGCGCGTGCTGCTCGCCGATGAGCCCACCGGTGCCCTCGACGTCGACACCGGCCGGGCGGTGATGCGGCTGCTGGAGGAGATCACCACCGAAGGCGACTGCTCGCTCATCACCATCACCCACGACCCGAACATCGCGGCGATGGCCTCCCGCCGCTTCCAGCTCAAGGACGGCCGGCTGCACCTGCTGGAAGCCGCCACCGCAGCCGAGGTCGCCACCCACCTGGGCGGAGGTGCGGCATGACCCGAATCGTGTCCCTGCTGGCCGAAGCCTGGCAGGAGCTGCGCATCCACAAGCTGCGGGTGCTGCTCTCCCTCATCGGCGTCGGCGTCGCCGTCTGCGCCCTCACCCTCGTCGTCGCTCTCGGGGCGATCGCCGAACGCGTCTCCACGGAGTACATGGAGCGGGTCGGCGGCCGCCCGGTGACCCTGAGCATGTACCCCTCCCAGCTGAGCACTGCCAGCGAGTACGAGGTGTTCCGCGACCGACTCGATGCCGAGGCCGAACGCTTCGACATCAGCTACATCACCGCCCTGTCGGAGGGCTACGGCCCGATCGCGGTCAACGGCACCCCGTACGATGTCAACCTCAACGCCGTCGACCCGTCCTTCAAGGTCATGCGCCACCAGGTCGTCACCGCCGGCCGCTGGTTCGAAGCCGGCGATGAGCAGAACATGTCGCCGCCGGTCGTTGTGAGCTCGAACTTCCTCGACCAGACCGGGGTGTCGGCAGCGGACCTGCCGCGCACCATCACGACGCCGACCGGGGCGCAGGCCACCGTCATCGGAGTGGTGCAGGGCGGCGGGGTGATGGAGGACCCGACGGTGTTCTTCCTGCCGCAGCATATGGCGGTGATGAACCCGGATGAGGGGTTCGACAGCCTGCGGGTGGACCTGTGGGTGCCGGAGCACAACGCCAAGACCCTGCAGAAGCAGCTCGGGCCGGCCCTCAAGGCCAGCCTCGGGGTGCAGTCGGTCGAGCGATCCGACTTCGCCGCGCAGGGCGATATGGGCCTCGGGATGCTCAAGGCGATCCTGCTGTCGATCTCCGGGATCATCATGGCGATGGGCGTGCTCGGGATGATCAACATCGCCGTCGTGACGATTCAGCAGCGCATCCGCGAGATCGGCATCCGGCGCAGCTTCGGCGCCTCGACCGGACGGGTGTTCTTCTCGGTCATGATGGAAAGCGTCGTCGGCACGTTCGTGGCAGGCGTCGTGGGTGTCGGAGCGGCGATCCTGCTGCTGCGCAACCCGCTGGTGGCCCAGGTGCTGTTCGACGGGCTCCAGGACACCCCGCCGTTCCCGATCTCAGCCGCGCTGCTCGGCATCGGCGTCGCGCTCGCCGTCGGCGGACTGGCCGGGCTCATCCCAGCCCTCGTCGCCACCCGTATCCGGATCATCGACGCGATCCGCACCTGACCCGGCCACCGCCTCGGGCACGGACCCGGCCGCCGCCTCGGGTGCGGCCACTGCCTCGGGTGCGGACCCGGCGCCCCTCACATCACGGTCGCGGCGACCGTGGCGGCCATCTCGGTGACCTGTGCGAGGTGCTCCTCGCCGACCTCGCCGGTGAAGGTGACCGGCTCGAAGGCCTTCTCCCACCCGAATCCGGTGGTGATCGCCTCCATCGCCTTCTCGGCCCCCGTTGTGTCGTAGCCACCGTGGATCCAGTAGGAGAACGGCCGCCCGGCGGTCTGCTCGCGGGAGTCGTAGTAGGTGGTGTCGAAGAAGTGCTTGAGGGCACCGGAGATGTAGCCGAAGTTCGCCGTCGTGCCGAGCACGTAGGCGTCAGCTGCGAGCACATCGTCGGCTGTCGCCTCGAGTGCGGCCCGCTCGATGACCTCGACGCCGTCGAGTTCGGGCATATTCAGCCCCTCCCGCGCAGCCGCGGCGAGCTTCTCGGTCGCCGGCGAAGGCGAATGATGGACGAGCAGCACACGTGCCATACCTCCACTGTACCGACGCCCGCGCCCGAGGTGAATGCCCGGTTTGCACGGATCGATAGACTGCCGTGCATGGCAGTCATCCGCGATCCGCTGCGCGGTGCGCGCACCCCGCAGCCGAGTCACAGCGACGAGCAGATCGCCGCAGTCATCGCCGAGCTGGCAGACTCTGCGCCGGCCGGCGAGCACCCGTGGACGGTGCTCACCGGGGCCGGAATGAGCACCGATTCCGGCATTCCCGACTATCGCGGTCCCGGCTCTCCGCGCCGGAACCCGATGACCTACCAGACCTTTCTGTCGCATCCGCGCCAGCGCGCTCGCTATTGGGCGCGCAGCTGGGTCGGCTACCCCCGGATGCGCCTGGCTGAGCCGAACCGCGGGCACGAACTCCTCGCCTGCCTCGGGCTCGGACCTCTCATCACGCAGAACGTCGACGGACTGCACATCGCCGCCGGTTCCGATCCGGTCATCGAGCTGCACGGCAGCCTCGCCAGGGTGGTGTGCCTGCAGTGCCGGCGGGTCTTCGACCGCAGCTGGCTGCAGGAGGAGATGACGGCGCTGAATCCCGGCTTCGGCGAGCAGCTCGAGATCGACCTGGCTGATATAGAGACCGCTCCCGACGGCGACGTCGAACTCGATGAGACCGCCGGGTTCCGCTACCCGGACTGCCCGATCTGCGGCGGCATCCTCAAACCCGATGTCGTGTACTTCGGCGAATCCGTCCCGCGTGAGCGCGTTGAGGCCGCCACCGCCGCCGTCGATGCCGGGTCAGGGCTGCTTGTGGCCGGCAGTTCGCTGGCGGTGCACTCGGGACTGCGGTTCGTCCGCCGGGCGGCCAAGGCCGGCAAGCCGATCGTCATCGTCACCGACGGCCCGACGCGCGGCGATGACCTGGCCGATTATCGCTCCACCAGCCGGATTGCGGACTTTCTGCAGACACTCAGCGAGAAATGTGGACGCCCTCGCACAGCAGACGGCACACTGAGTGTATGAGGAAGAACTACGCACGCGACGAACGGCTCAGCCTAGCGGCGCTGATGTTCGATGTCGGCCCCGATGCACCCACCCTGTGTGAGGGATGGACGGTGCGGGATCTGGCAGTTCACCTCGTCATCCGCGACCGCCGGCCCTTTGCGCTGCCGGGCAACGCCTCTCCGCAGCTGGCCGAACGCTTCCCGTCACTGGACCGGTACAAGACCTCGGTCGAGACGGAATTCACCGAGATGCCGTTCGAGCAGCTCGTCGGGCTCATGGCCGAGGGCGCGCCGATCTGGTCACCGGCGAAGCTGTCGTCAGTCGACCGGGTGATGAACACCGCGGAGTTCCTCGTCCACCACGAGGACGTCCGCCGGGCTGCCGATGATTGGCAGCCGCGCAGCCTGTCATGGGACATGCAGATGAGCGTGTGGCCGCTGCTGAAGATGCTCGTGCTGCCCCAGGCCCTGTCGATCGGCAAGCACCTGATCTTCGACGCCCCCGGATTCGCCGGCACCACCGCCGGACCCAAGTCCAAGGGCATCATGAAGGTCACCGGCAAGCCGCTGGAGATCCTGCTGTGGGTCTACGGCCGCAAGGACCATGCGATCGTCGAGGTCGAGGAGTTCGACCCGCCTGAGGGAACCGACCCCGAGGCGGCAGACGATGTGCAGACCGGCACCCTTCCCATCGTGGAGCCGTGCCCAGGCGACGTGAGCGCCGATGAACGTGACGAGAGCGAGCACGGTGACGCTGCCGGGCGCGGCGATGCAGCTGGGCGCGATGACGCCGCCGGGCGCTGATCAGCGCTCCGGCGACTGATCCTCCGGGCCGCGCGGGCCCCGCACGTCGCGTGGGTTCATCGCCTCGTGTTCGCCTGTCGGGCTGGCTGGACCGGTCTGGCCTGCAACCGGCGCCGCGCCTCCCGTGCTGTCACGCTCCTGCTGGAGCCGACGCTGCTCTTCAGCGTGCATGCGGGCGCCGATATAGGAGTTCGGCCGGTTCATCGTCCGGTAGATGAGGTAGCCGCCGCCGAAGAGCGTGATGAAGAAGAACGCGATGACAATGAGCACCGCCAGAAGCTGCGGCTCATCCATCTTTCGGCCTCCTGATCTGGGGAGAAGGAAACGCGGTTCGGCAGTATGCACTCGGCGGTGCACGGGTGCCGTTCCGCCACCATGGTGCCACACCTCGTCCTCCGCGCAGCATCCGACCCAGCCACCGCCTCGGGAGCGGGGATCCACAGCGTCAGCTGAGCGATGTCAGCGGTTCGCAGTAGGGTAGGGGATGTGTCTACTGCACTGTACCGCCGCTACCGCCCGGAGACTTTCGATGAGGTCATCGGCCAGGACCATGTGGTCACCCCGCTCATGGCCGCGATCGCCAATGACCGCATCAACCATGCCTATCTGTTCTCCGGCCCCCGCGGCTGCGGCAAGACCACCTCAGCGCGCATCCTCGCCCGCTGCCTCAACTGCGTCGAGGGCCCGACCGCGCAGCCGTGCGGGCAGTGCCCCAGCTGCCGCGATCTCGCCAACGACGGTCCCGGATCACTCGACGTCGTCGAGATCGACGCAGCCAGCCACAACGGTGTCGATGACGCACGTGACCTGCGCGAACGTGCGGTCTACGCGCCTGCCCGTGACCGGTTCAAGGTCTTCATCCTCGATGAGGCGCATATGGTCACGCCGCAGGGCTTCAACGCCCTGCTCAAGCTCGTCGAGGAGCCGCCGGCGCATGTGAAGTTCGTCTTCGCGACCACCGAGCCGGAGAAGGTCATCGGCACGATCCGCTCGCGTACGCACCACTACCCCTTCCGGCTCGTCCCGCCCGAGGTGCTCACCGGGTACCTCGATGAGCTGTGCACGCGTGAGAACGTGCCGGTCTCCAAGGGCGTGCTGCCGCTGGTCGTGCGCGCCGGCGGTGGATCGGTGCGCGATTCGCTCTCCGTTCTCGACCAGCTCATGGCCGGCGCCGGAGCTGACGGCGTCGACTACCACACCGCGATCGCCCTGCTGGGCTACACGCCCGATTCGCTGCTCGGTGACATCGTCGACGCATTCTCCGCCGGTGACGGCGCGGCGGTGTTTCGGGTCGTCGACCGGGTCATCGAGTCCGGCCAGGATCCGCGCCGGTTCGTTGAGGATCTGCTCGAGAGGTTCCGCGACCTGGTGGTCGTCGGTGCCGCGCCCGAGGCGGCGGCCTCGTTCCTGCCTGAGGTCCCCTCCGATCGCCTGGAGCGCCTCGTCCAGCAGGCCCGGTCGTTCGGGCAGGCGGAGCTGTCGCGGGCGGCGGACCTGTTCAATACGGGGCTGTCGGAGATGTCCGGCGCGACCTCGCCGCGGCTGCAGCTCGAGCTCATCTGTGCGCGCGTGCTGCTGCCGGCTGCCGAGAAGTCCCGACGGTCAACGCTCAGCCGCGTTGAGCGGATCGAACGCCGCATCGGCATGGGTGCCACCGGCACTCTGCCGCCTGGAGCAGTTCCGGCTGCCGTACCCGAGGGCACCGATAACGGTCCTGGTGCTGCCGAGACCGGTAGCACCGCTGGTGTTGCCGCGCAGACTGAGTCTGCCCAGCCTGCGAAGCCTGCGCCAGCTCCTGCGCGCAGCGTCGACGACGACCTCGACGAGTTCGCAGCTGCTGCCGCTGCAGCAGAATCCATGCTCAGTGATGAACCAGACGCCGGGCAGTCCGCAGAATCCGCCCCGGCGGCTGACCCGTCATCGCCCGAACCGGCATCTGCAGCGCCCGAGGCGACTGCGCCTGAGCCGACCGCGCCAGCCGTGCCCGAAGCCGCTGCCACCGCTGCGCGGCGTGCCGCAGACTCTTCTGCTCCCGCAGCCGCAGACGCCGGCCAGCAGACTGGTGCGCAGCAGCCGACGGAATCGCAGCAGCCGGCTCAGCTTCAGCCGTCTGCTCGGCTCGAACAGGCCGGGCCGCAGTCTGCCCCGGCAGCCCAGACTTCTCAGCCCGGGCAGGTCTCGCAGCCCAGCCAGACGCAGGGCATGCAACAGCCGTCCCAGCCTCAGCCTGCCTCCGAGCCTGCGCAGCCGCCGACCCCTGCCTCGGGACCGGGACAGCCAGGAGCCGAGATTGACGCGATCCGCCGCGCCTGGCCCGACATCCTCGACGCGCTCGGCCGTACGGCGAAGCTCGCTCGCGCGATCGTGAGCAACAGTGCGGTGCCCTATGGATTCACCGACGGTGTCTTCTACCTCGGGTTCGACAACCCTGGTGCGCTCAACTCCTTCAATCGCGGAAACAACGCGCAGAAGCTGAGCGAAGCGCTCAACGACGTGCTCGGCATCCAAGCCCGTGTCGAAGTTGGACCGGCGACCGGAAACGTGCCCGGAGGCCACAGCGGCAGCACACCCGCAGCCAACCCGGGCAACCCCGGTGGGGGAGCTGGCGGGCCGCAGAGTTCCCGTGGACCGGAGCAGCAGAACACGATCAACCGCCCGCGGCCCACGCAGGAGGAGATCGACTCCGTAGTCGGCCCCCGCGAGGCCGACCGCGAGCCGATCGACCATGAGCGCTTCTGGAAGAGCCCCGGCGATACAGCAGTTGCCGAATCCGCCGCCGACGATGCGGAGGAAGGGCAAAGCCTAGACCAGCCCGCAGCGCAGACTCCGGATTCGGCAAGGGAAAAGCCGAACGCGGAGCAGTCCGCACCGGAACCGCCGGCGAACGCCGGCAGCCGGTCGACAGCGGAAGAGCCGACCGCGGACGAGTCGACCGAGGAACGGTCGGCGGCGAGGCAGCCAGCTGCCGAAGAACCGGCGGCTCCTCAGCAGCACCCTGCACGCCAGGCACCTATCGCCCACGATGTCGAAGAACCTGACGACGGACCCGAACCACCACCGGAGGACGACTACTACGCAGGTGCTGACTTCGCTGACCCGTACGAGGCAGATACGAGCGCAGGCTCCGGCGCGGTCGACATGCCGGCCGTCGTCGTGCCACCGCCAGCGGCCATCGACGACGAGCCCGATTCATCCGGTGCAGACTCAGATAACTCCGGTTCCGCCGACGACGCCGCAGCCGAGACGCCTGCCCCGACTCCCTCGGCGAGCGGCAGTGCGTCGGACAGCGACGATGACCTCGACTTCCTCGGCGCCTATGCCGACCCGAACATCGCCTTCACCACCAACGACGGACCGGAAGCCCCGCTGCCGAAGGGCGAGAAGCCCGCGGAATCGGCCAACCCGTACGCCAGCTTCGCCCAGCGGGCCCAGCAGAACGGCAATGGCAGCACCCCTGGCCACGACACGAACCCAGGTGCTGCCGAACAGTCAGCCCACACCTCGGGCCCGGCCGACGCCGCAGACCCGGGACCTGCGACAGGCAGCGGACCGGCAATGGCTGGTGCCGCCAACGGCGACGGGCCGGAAGCCCAGCGCCAGCAGACCGGCGCCGGTCGGCCCGATGACGGATACGAGGACTTCGATCCCGATACGGATATGGACATCACCGAGGCCCCTGACGTCGGCGTGCCCGTCGTCGAACGGATCCTCGGCGGTGTCGTGATCGAGGAGACGGACGCATGAGCATGCTCTACGAAGGCGCCCTGCAGGACCTGGTCGACGAATTCGGCAAGCTGCCGGGAATCGGCCCCAAGTCCGCTCAGCGCCTGGCCTTCCACATCCTGCAGAGCCCCAGCGAGGACGTGTCGGGGCTGGCCCGCGCGCTGACCGAGGTGAAGAAGCGGGTGAAGTTCTGCGAGACCTGCGGCAACGTTGCAGAGGACACCGAATGCGTCATCTGCAAGGACACCCGCCGCGACCAGAGCGTCATCTGTGTGGTCGAAGAGCCCAAGGACGTCATCGCCATCGAACGCACCCGCGAGTTCCGCGGGCTGTACCACGTCCTCGGCGGTGCGATCGACCCGATGGCCGGCATCGGCCCCGATGAGCTGCGCATCAAGAGCCTGCTGCCGCGGCTGCAGAGCGGCGAGGTCACCGAATGCGTCATCGCCACCGACCCGAACCTCGAAGGCGAGGCGACCGCCACCTACCTCGTGCGGCTGCTCTCCAGCCTCGGCATCACCGTCAGCCGGCTGGCCTCCGGCCTGCCGGTCGGCGGCGACCTCGAATACGCCGATGAGGTCACCCTCGGCCGCGCCTTCGAAGGCCGTCGGCCCGTTGCCCAGTGATAGCCCAAGCCCCATAGCGGGTCCCGTGGCAGGGCCCAGCAGCTCCGCGCGCACAGCCCAGCCTGGCGGGCTGAATTTTCTTCTGGGGCCTCACCAGGAACAACGCAGTTTATCGAATATCGATATGCTGCAATCCCTTGACTCCTTATCGAAACTCGAGAAGTATATTGATTGTCGATATATCGAGAATCGATATACGACGATGACAACCCTCGATTAAGGAGAAGCCCATGAACACCCCGGGCAACACAGCACCTGCAACCGCCGCCGGCCGTCGCAAGAGCCGCGGAGGCCTGGAACTCTTCAGCCTCATGGCCCTGGCCGTCATCCTCGTCAACGCCGTCACCAGCATCGTGCGGGCGATCGTCAACCGCGAACTCACCGTCTCGCTCGAGCTGCCGGACGAAACCGAAGGCCTCATCTCCGGAGTCCCGGCCCGCGCCGACGGGCTCATGAGCTTCATCATCCCCTTCGATGAGCTCAGCGCATGGGCGATCACCCACGTGCTCATCGCACAGATCATCCTCGTCGCCGGAACCCTCGTCGCAGGCTGGTACCTCAGCCGGGTCATCAGCATCATCGCCGAAGGCAAGCCGCTGTCGCAGCCGGCCTCGCGCTTCCTGAGCATCGCCTTCTGGGTCGCCTTCGGCACGGGACTGGCCGTCGGACTCAACCTCATGCTCGGCGGCAACCTCGTCACCCGCGACCTCGGCGTCGCCGAAGCCGGCTTCACCAACGGAGTCACCACCATGGGCAGCTTCGTCTGGCTCGGCGTCCTCGGCCTCATCCAGGTCTTCCGCCTGGCCCTGCAGCGCGGCCAGCGCGCAGAGGACGAGCTCGAAGGAGTCATCTGATGAGCACCGAGAACACCACCCGCGCGGTCCGCTGCCACCTCGACGAGCTGCTCACCGCCCGCGGCAAGACCCTGACCGAACTGGCGAACGAGGTCGGCGTGACACTGGCCAACCTCTCGGTGCTGAAGAACAACCGCGCCAAGGCCATCCGCTACACCACACTCGTGGCCCTGTGCGACGCACTGGACTGCCAGCCCGGTGACCTCTTCACCGTCGCCGAGGTGCCGGTACCGGCCGGCTGACCCCTCACCTCCCGAGAACCCAGCCCCCACCTCGGGACCGGCGCACCCCTCAGAGGCCGAGCCCCCACCTCGGGACTGGAAAGGCCCGTCATCGTCCAGATGGCGGGGCCTTCTGATGCCCGCGCGGGCCGGTGTTTACAATGGGCCGTGGCGTTGCGAGCAACGCGACTGTACCCGGACGAAAGTGATTGCTGTGAGCCTAGTTGTGCAGAAGTTCGGCGGATCCTCCGTGGCCGGTGCCGACTCCGTCAAGCGCGTGGCCAAGCGGATCGTCGAATACCGCCAGGCCGGCCATGATGTCGTCGTCGTGGTCTCGGCGATGGGCGACAGCACCGACGATCTCATCGACCTGGCCAAAGAGATCTCCCCGGTCCCACCGGCCCGCGAACTCGACATGCTGCTGACCGCCGGCGAGCGGATCTCGATGGCCGTGCTCGCCATGGCGATCGCCAACCTCGGCTACCACGCACAGTCCTTCACCGGCTCGCAGGCCGGCGTCATCACCGATGAGTCCTTCGGCAAGGCCCGCATCATCGACGTCACCCCCGGCCGCATCCGCTCCGCCCTCGACGACGGCAACGTCGCGATCGTCGCGGGGTTCCAGGGAGTGTCCCAGACGACGAAGAACATCACGACCCTGGGCCGCGGCGGCTCCGACACGACCGCCGTCGCACTGGCCGCGGCACTGAACGCCGACGTCTGCGAGATCTACTCCGACGTCGACGGCGTCTTCACCGCCGACCCGCGGATCGTGCCGAGTGCGCACAAGATCTCGCTCATCAGCTACGAGGAGATGCTCGAGATGGCAGCCTCCGGCGCGAAGATCCTCATGCTGCGCTGCGTCGAGTACGCCCGCCGCTACGGGGTTCCCGTCCACGTCCGCTCCTCGTTCTCCCAGCACCAGGGCACCTGGGTGACCGACGCCCCCATCCCCGAGGCGTTCCGCACCGCACAGACAGAAGAAACGGAAGAGAAAATGGAACAGGCAATCATCTCCGGTGTCGCCCACGACCGTTCGGAGGCCAAGCTCACGATCGTCGGCGTGCCCGACATCCCCGGCAAGGCCGCCGAGATCTTCCGCACCGTCGGGCACCAGGAGATCGACATCGACATGATCGTCCAGAACATCTCCACCCGCGACCCCGGCCGCACCGACATCTCCTTCACCCTGCCGAAGGACGACGGTGTCAAGGCCATCGAAGCGCTCGAGTCCGCCAAGGGCAGCATCGGCTTCGACCACATCCAGTACGACGACCAGATCGGCAAGCTCTCGGTCATCGGCGCCGGCATGCGCTCCCACCCGGGCGTGACCGCCACGCTGTTCGACGCGCTCGCCGACGCCCACATCAACATCGACATGATCTCCACCTCGGAGATCCGCATCAGCGTCGTCACCAACGCCGAGCTGCTCGACGACGCCGTGCGCGCGGCCCACACCGCCTACGGGCTCGATGCCGATGACACCGAAGCGATCGTGTACGGAGGTACCGGACGATGAAGGCACTGAACATCGGCGTCGTCGGCGCCACCGGCCAGGTCGGCGAGGTCGTGCGCGACCTGCTGGCAGATGATCCCGGCTTCGAGATCGCCTCGATCCGGTTCTTCGCCTCGGCGCGATCGGCCGGCCGCGAACTCGACTTCGCCGGGCAGACCGTCGTCGTCGAAGACGCCGCGACCGCAGACCCCACCGGCCTCGACGTCGCTCTGTTCTCCGCCGGCGGGGCCACCTCCCGGGCGCAGGCCGCGCGCTTCGCCGAAGCCGGGGTGACGGTCATCGACAACTCCTCGGCCTTCCGCTCCGACCCTCAGGTGCCGCTCGTCGTCAGCGAGGTCAACCCCGAGGCCATCAACGACACACCCAAGGGGATCATCGCCAACCCCAACTGCACGACGATGGCCGCGATGCCGGTCATCAAGGCCCTGCACGACGCCGCCGGTCTGGAGCGCATGACGGTGGCGACCTACCAGGCGGTCTCCGGCTCCGGGCTGGCTGGCGTCGAGGAGCTTGCCGGGCAGGCGCGCGCGGTCATCGACGATGCCGAGCAGCTTGTGCGCGACGGCGCTGCCGTCGGCTTCCCCGCTCCCGAGGTGTACACGGCTCCCATCGCGTTCAACGTTCTGCCGATGGCCGGGTCGATCGTCGACGACGGCGAAGGTGAGACGGACGAGGAGAAGAAGCTGCGCAACGAGAGCCGCAAGATCCTCGGGCTGCCTGAGCTGCGGGTGGCTGGGACGTGTGTTCGCGTGCCGGTGTTCTCCGGTCACAGCCTCGCTGTGCATGCCGAGTTCGCCCGCGAGATCACCCCGGCGGCCGCTCGCGAGGTGCTCGCTAACGCACCCGGCGTCGAGCTGGCGGATGTGCCGACTCCGCTGGGGGCTGCCGGCCGCAATGCCAGCTTCGTCGGCCGCATCCGCGCCGACCAGTCGGTACCTGAAGGACGCGGTCTCGTGCTGTTCATCTCGAATGACAACCTGCGCAAGGGCGCAGCGCTCAACACCGTGCAGATCGCCCGCCTCATCGCCGAACGCAGCTGAGGCGGCTGTCGGCTGCGGTGCGCGGCAGTGCGCTGCAGTATGCGGCTGTCGGCGCAGCGGATCCGGTCATCGTGGCTGCATCGGGCAGGAGATCTGCCCGATGCAGCCACATGCGTTCGGTGCCCGCGAATGATGACGGGCTGGCCGCTTGAGCACGCAGATGAACGACCATCCCGGAACCATAAAAACATTGCAATAAATCCATTACCGCTATGTTGATGTATAGGAGTAACGTCCGACGAGATCGACAATCTCCGCCTGGAAAGGTGTCCTATGCGCTCGCTCCGCACTCCTGTTCTTGCGGCTCTCGCCGCTGGTTCCCTTGTCGCGCTGGCCGGCTGCGGTGGTTCCGACAACTCCGCCGAGGGCAGCAACGAGGACTTCACCGTTGTGACGTCCACCAACGTCTACGCTGACATCGTCAAGAACGTCGCCGGCGATGCAGCTGAGGTGACTCCGGTCATCGACGATCCGACACAGGATCCGCACGATTACGAGGCCACCGCCCAGGACCAGCTCAAGCTGTCGAAGGCCGACATGGTCGTCGTCAACGGCGGCGGCTATGACGCCTTCATGACGACGATGCTCGAGGCTGCCGATCACAAACCGACCGTCGTCGACACCGTCGCCATCTCGGGCCTGCCGGGCTCGGAGGGCGTGGCCAACGAACCTCACGACCATGATCACGGTGACGAAGACGGCCATGACCACGGTGAAGAAGGCCATGACCACGGCACCGAAGAGGCACATGATCACGGCACCGAGGATGCCCACGACCATGGTGAAGAAGGCTACGAGGACCACGATCACGGTACTGAAGACGCCCATGACCACGGCGAAGACGCCCATGACCACGGCGAAGAGGGCCACGACCACGACCATGACCACGGCGCCTTCAATGAACACGTCTGGTACTCCGTGCCGACGATGACGAAACTCGTCGACGAGGTCTCCTCGAAGCTGAGCGACGAGCTGCCCGACAGCGCTGACGACATCAAGAAGAACGCTGAGGACTACAAGGCCGAACTCGGCAAGCTGCAGTCCCAGCTTGACGAGGCGAAGTCCCAGCACGAGGGTGAGAAGGCCGCGGCCACCGAGCCGATCGCCCTGTGGCTCTTCCACGACATGGGCATCGAGAACATCACCTCCCAGGACTTCCTCTCCGCCGTCGAACACGGCGACGATGTGCCGCCTTTGGTGCTGAAGAAGGCCAAGGAGCAGATCGAGAACAAGGAAGTCGTCGTCCTCGCCTACAATTCGCAGAACGCCGGCCCGCAGGCCGACGAACTGAAGAAGACCGCCGAAAGCGCCGGTGTGCCGGTCGTGAATCTGGCGGAGACCATGGACAATGACGAAAAATACATCGACTGGATGGGCGGCTACATCAAGGACGTCCAGGAAGCGCTGGCAGGTCACGATCACTGATTCGGCTCCACACAGCTCCAACCCGGTCCTCGAGCTCAGCGACGCACAGCTGCGTTTCGGGGACCGGGTGCTGTGGCACAACCTCAACATCGACGTCGAGCCCGGCGAGTTCATCGCCATCCTCGGCCCCAACGGCTGCGGCAAGACCTCACTGCTCAAAGTCCTCCTCGGGCAGTATCAGCTCTACACCGGCAGCGCCCGCGTCAACGGCCACCGCGCCCGACGCGGAGACCCGGACATCGGCTACATCCCCCAGCAGCGCGGCATCGACGACGACACCCCCATGCGCGGCCGCGACCTCGTGCGCATGGGACTCGACGGCCACCGCTGGGGACCGGGCTGGTTCTCCCGCTCGCGCAGCCAGAAGGTCGAAGCGCTGCTCGAAGAGGTCGGTGCCCAGACCTACGCCGACTCCCCGGTCGGCATGCTCTCCGGTGGCGAACTGCAGCGCCTGCGCGTCGCCCAGGCTCTCAGCTCGGACCCGCACCTGCTGCTGTGCGATGAGCCGCTGCTGCACCTCGATATGACCCATCAGCGGCTCGTGGCCCGCCTGCTGCACGAGAAGCGCCGGGCCCGCCAGACCGCGATCCTCTTCGTCACTCACGAGATCAATCCGATCCTGCCCTACGTCGACCGGGTCCTCTACATCGCCGGCGGACATTTCCTCGTCGGCACCCCAGACGAAGTCATCAACTCCGCGGCGCTCAGCGAACTCTACGACTCACCGATCGACGTCGTGCGCGCCGGCGGGCGCATCGTCATCGTCGGCAGCGACTCCGACCATCACCCGATCCATCACCCCGAGCCCTCGGCCGGGGCGATCTGAGGAGCGCAGGCACCATGACTCACCTGGCATCGAACATCCTCACCGAGTACTTCACGTTCGAAAACTACGGCGAGCTCATCGTGCTGCTGCAGAACTCCTTGTTCGCAGCCGCACTGCTCGGCGTGGTCGGCGGCCTCATCAGCGTCTTCGTCATGGCCCGCGACATTCCGTTCGCCGTCCACGGCGTCGCCGAACTCTCCTTCGCCGGAGCCTCCTTCGCGCTACTCATCAGCTTCGACGTCGTCTACGGCTCGATCATCGGCTCACTCGCTGCGGCTCTGCTCATCGGCATCGGCGGTGCGCGCAGCAGTGAGAAGAACACCATCACCGGCGTCCTCATGCCCTTCGGCCTAGGCCTCGGCATCCTGTTCCTGGCCCTCTACGACGGCCGCGCGGCGAACAAGTTCGGACTGCTCACTGGTCAGATCGTGGCGATCAACTCGGGCCAGATCCGCACGCTGGTCATCTGCGCGGTCATCGTCCTCGTCACCCTGCTCATCATCTGGCGCCCACTCGTCTTCGCCAGCATCGACCCAGCCGTCGCCCGCGCCAAGGGCGTTCCGGTCACCGCGCTCACCATCATCTTCATGCTCGCCCTCGGCCTGGCCGTCGCACTGTCCGTCCAGGTCGTCGGCGTGCTCCTCGTCCTCGCCCTGCTCGTCACCCCGGCGGCAGCTGCCACCCAGATCTCAGCCTCCCCGGTCTTCGTGCCGGTCCTGTCGATGCTGTTCGCCGTCATCTCGTCCGTCGGCGGCATCCTCATCGCCCTCGGTTCGCCGGTCGTGCCGATCAGCCCGTTCGTCACCACCATCAGCTTCCTCATCTACCTCATCTGCCGCCTCATCGGCCACCGCCGCAAATCCCGCCACACCCGCGCCCGGATCCGTCGTGAAGCCGATGTCCATCGCCACCCCTCGCTGGTGAGCACCGCTGACGAGGCGGGGGACGCCTCGGGCACGGACGCTCGCTGACCTGTCCCCGGTTGCCGCTAGGATGGGGCAGATGAATCGAACGCTCGCCACCACTCTCGCCGCAGCCGGGGCCGTGTCCGCGGCTGGGCTTGCCGGTGCCGTCTGGGCTGCCGGCATCGAACCGGCGCTGTTCCGCATCCGCCGCAGCACTGTGCCCGTGCTGCCGCCGGGTGCCGAGGACCTGCGCATCCTCCACATCTCCGACCTGCACCTGTGCGCGTGGCAGAAGAGGAAGATGGCATTCGTCTCGCAGCTGGCCGAGCTCGAGCCCGACCTCATCGTCAACACCGGTGACAACCTCGCCGCCCCGATGCTCGAGCGGCTGCTGGAGGTCTACGACGAGCTCCTTGACGTTCCCGGGGTGTTCGTTCTGGGATCGAACGACTTCTTCGCCCCGCAGATGAAGAACCCGCTGCGCTATCTCGGCGCGCCTTCAGAGGTGAAGCATTCGAAGAAGAATGCGACACTGCCGACCATGGAGCTCGTCGACGCCTTCGCTGAGCGCGGCTGGGCCTTCCTCGACAACCGCGGCTCAGAGATCGAGCTGCGCGGCACCCGTCTGGCTTTCGCCGGCATCGGAGATGCGCACATGAACCGCGACCGGATCGACGACCAGTGGCCGCGCTTCGACGACCCGACCGCCGATGTGCGCATCGGTGTCACCCATGCGCCGTACCTGCGCGTGCTCGATGCCTTCGCCGCCGCCGAAGCGGACCTCGCCTTCGCTGGTCACACGCACGGCGGGCAGGTGTGCGTGCCCTTCTACGGAGCGCTGGTGACGAACTGCGACCTGCCGGCCCGGTATGCCAAGGGCACCTTCGTCTACCACGGCATGACGGTCAATGTCTCGGCCGGGCTCGGGTTCTCGCCGTTCGCCCCAGTGCGTTTCGCGTGCCCACCGGAGGTCTCCCTCATCACCCTGACTGCCCGCAGCTGAGGCCCATTTGGACCTTCCGTGTCCGACCCTGCGGGCCCGGTGGGGCGTTAGCCGCCCCACCGGGACTTTCGTGATTGTCAGGTTCATTGGGCGAATGCTGAGGGAATCGACTTGCGCTGTTCGTTAAAATGATCCGCATGGTGTCATCTGTCTCAGAATCCTCCAACAAGGTCGCGGCGCTGTTTCAGTTCATCGCCGTCAGCGTCGTCGCCGGCGTTGTCGGTGCAGGACTGGCGATCCCCTCCGTCGGCGTTGCCTCCATGGGAGCCGACGCCGGCGTCGAGCTGTTCAGCGCGCTGCCGGCCGAACTCGACGAGCGTCCCCTCGCCGAGCAGTCCCGCATGCTCGCCTCCGATGGCTCGGAGATCGCGACCTTCTACTGGCAGAACCGCAAGGAAGTCTCCCTCGAGGATGTCTCCGAGCAGATGCAGCAGGCGACTGTGGCCGTCGAGGATGAGCGCTTCTTCGAACACGGCGGCGTCGACCTGCAGGGCATCGCCCGCGCAGTGGTCTACAACCTGCTCTCCGATGACACCCAGGGCGGTTCGACACTGACGCAGCAGTACGTCAAGAACGTGCTGAGCGAGAACGCCAACGCTGAGGACGAGAGCAACCGCGCAGCGATTGAAGAGGCCACCGAGAGCTCCGGTGCAGCCGGATACGCCCGCAAGCTCCGCGAGGCGAAGCTGGCTGCGGCCGTGGAGAACAAGTACAGCAAGCATGAGATCCTCAACCGCTACCTCAACATCAACAACTACTCCGGCACCCCGCGCGTCTACGGCGTTGAGGCCGCGGCTCAGCGCTACTGGGGCATTTCGGCGAAGGACCTGAATATCCAGCAGTCGGCCACCCTGGCCGGCATTGTGAAGAACCCGGCTGCCTTCAATCCGCAGACCAAGCCGGAGAACGCCATCGAACGCCGCAACACCGTGCTCGGACTCATGCACAAGCAGGGCAAGATCACGCAGGAGGAGTACGACGAAGCGCGCAACTCCGACCTCGAACTCGACATTCACGAGACCCCCAACGGATGCGCGGCTGCCGGCAACAAGGGCTACTTCTGCGATTACGTCCAGCGTGTCGTGGAGAACGACCCGATCTTCGGTGAGACGAAGGAGGAGCGCCGCAACCTGCTGCAGCGCGGCGGCCTGACGATCAAGACGACGCTCGACCCGAAGATGCAGAACGAAGCCGACAAGGCCGTGAAGAAGCGGGTTCCGGTCGGCGATCCCTCCGGTGCCGGTCACACCATCGTCTCCGTCGAGCCTGGTTCCGGCAAGGTGCTCTCGATGGCACAGAACCGCAACTACACGGCGTCTGAGGGCAAGAAGGGCTCTGACACCCAGATCAACTTCAACGTCGACAACTCCCACAACGGCGCCAACGGCTTCCAGGTGGGTTCGACGTGGAAGCCGTTCGTGCTGACCGAATGGCTCAAGGAGGGCAAGACCCTCGGCTCGACGGTCAACGCGACCAAGCGCGAGTACGCTGCCGGGTCATGGAAGTACCGTGGCTGCGACAACAACGGGGCGAAGTGGAATCCGAACAACGCCGGCGACGGCGGTGGCAACTCCGCGATGACCGCACTCGACGCCACCCGCAAGTCCGTCAACACCGGTTATGCGGCTATGGCCAACCAGCTTGACATGTGCGGGATCATGAAGACCGCCACCGACCTGGGCATCAAGTACGGAAACGGCTCGCCGCTGGACACGAAGCTCCAGGATGGTACGACTGACGCCCTCAAGCCCGCCTCGGTGCTGGGCATCGTGCAGGTCGCGCCGATCGACATGGCCAGCGCATACGCAGTGTATGCCTCAGGCGGCACCTACTGCCGCCCGACCCCCATCACCGAGATCACCGATTCGGAAGGTGAGAAGGTCGACGTGCCGAAGGCCGACTGCAAGAAGGTGCTCGATAAGAAGGTCGCCGATTCGGTTGCCTGGGCGCTTTCGCAGACGTTCAACGGCGGCACCACCTCCTCACTCCGGATCGGCGCGCCGGCTGGTGCGAAGACCGGTACGACGAACTTCGAAGTCGGTTCGACCTGGCTCGTCGGCTTCACCCGGAAGATCTCGACTGCGGTGTGGACCGGCCATCCGGACAAAAACATGGACTGGCGAAAGAACAGCAAGGGCAAGGTCCGCGGCCGGATCTACGGTGCGACCATCTCCGGCCAGACCTGGCAGTCCTACATGAGCAAGGCCATCAAGGAGACGAAGGGCAACACCGGATTCTCCCGCCCATCTGGCACCCAGCCCGAAAGCAGCACCAAGTCCGGTGGCAGCCGCAGCGGTAACAACGGCGGCGGCAACCGCGGCGGCGGCAGCAGCAACAACAACGGCGG
>NZ_DLOD01000002.1:114972-148684 GCF_002479565.1 Brevibacterium sp. UBA7493
GGCGGCGGCAACAACGGCGGCGACGATGGTGGCGATGACGAGCCGCCGTCGCTCGGCGGCTGACGTCTGATGCTGACTGAGGCGATGCAGGAACACGTTTCCTGCACCGCCTCTCGGCTGTCCGGAACACGTTTCCTGCACCGCCTCTCGGCTGTCCGGAATGAGCCGTTGTTCGCGGCGCGCCGCTGCGAGGGGCCCAGCACCTCGCCAGCGACTCTCGCCTCGGAAGGGGGGTGCCCACGCCTCGGAAGCGGTAGCCCACACCTCGGAAGCGGTAGCCGCGTGTGAGGCGGCTGAACTAGGCTGAGGGCAGTCGAACAGAAAGGGCTCGCACATGCAGAAGTGGGAGTACGTCACCGTACCGCTCATCGTCCACGCAACGAAGCAGATCCTCGATCAGTGGGGCGAAGACGGGTATGAGCTCGTCCAGGTCATCCCCGGCCCCGACGGCAACGGTCTCGTGGCCTACCTCAAGCGCCCGAAGGCATAAGGAGACGACAGATGGCACGCATTGAACAGCAGCTGGACAAGCTCGGAGTCGAACTTCCCGAGGTGGCGAAGCCTGCGGGTGTGTATGTCCCGGCCGTGCGGTCAGGCGACTATGTGTACACCTCCGGACAGCTTCCGTTCGTCGACGGTGAGCTCAAGGTCACCGGCAAGCTCGGTGGCGGGGTAAGCATCGAGGATGGCTATGAGGCCGCCAAGCTCGCTGCCGTCAACGGACTGGCCGCGGTCAAGTCCGTCATCGGCGATCTCGATGAGGTCGAGCAGATCGTCAAGGTCACCGGTTTCGTCAACTCGGCAGCCGACTTCGCCGACCACCCGAAGGTCATCAACGGCGCCTCCGAGTTCCTCGGCGAGGTCTTCGGCGCTCGCGGTGAGCACGCCCGCAGCGCCGTGGGCGTGGCCGCACTGCCGATGGACACGCCAGTCGAGGTGGAGATGATCGTCAAGGTCCGGCCGTCCGAGGCGAAGCCGGGTCTGTGACCGCCTGGCTACCGGAGACTCGATGAGTCCCCATCGTCTGACACGGCATCGCCCGGCGCGAGAGCTACCGGTTTCGCAGCAGCTGTCCCATCTGCTCAACCTCTTCGCGTCGGGCGAGACCGTGCCCACCCCCTCGGTGCCGATTCCTGCTGCAGCCGTCGTCTGCGTGCGCGACACCCCTGGAGGCATCCAGGTGTTCGTCACGCGGCAGGCCGATGCGCCGGGGCTGACCGATAAGAACCGGTGGGCGTTCCCGTCTGCCGAACTGCACCCTGAGGACATCCATCACCTGCCTCTGGCTGTGTGGGATGCAGCCAAGTGCGCCCGGCTGCTGCGGATGGACAACACCACGAAGGCGCTCAACTACTTCGCCACGGCGGCACGTGCGGCACTGGAGCTGCTCGGCGTGCTGCTTGCTGAGGACGTCGATGGGCGGATCATCTCATCGACGGACACCCCGTTGTGGGAGGACAGCCGGCAGAAGCTGGTGACCGGCCGGGCACGGCTCGGGCAGCTGGTTGCCGAGCGCGACCTCAAAATGCGCCTGGACCTGCTCTCACCGTGGATGCGGTGGGTGAACACACCGTGGCAGCTGCGCCGCCACGACACGATCTTCTTCATCTGCGCTGTGCCGCACGGGCAGACCGTCTCCTTCCGGTCGGTCAATGAATCGTGGGGCGGGTGGATGGCCCCGGCGAAGGTGCTGGAGAACGCTGACCCCGAGCACGCCGAATACATCTCCGCTGCCACGAGGCTGGTTTGTGAGAGCCTCGCCCGGACGCCGACCGTCGGTTCGGCGATGGCGCGGGTGCGCGATGTCTCGCCGATCCTGCCGGAGATCGTCCGGCACGATGACCAGTGGTGGGTGTCGCTGTCTGATCGGGCTGATCCCTCGGAGCGCGGCCGCATCCGCGACGTCGGCAAGGTCGTGACGGAATCCGATCTGGAGAAGAGCTCGGGACTGTTCGGCGCAGAGAGCTGACACCGGTGCAGCAGGCGGCTCGGGCAGCAGGTGGTTCCGGCGCTTGTGTTGCCGTCGCGGCCCGAACGTGCGGGGCCGCACGTCATTCGGGGAAGAGTGTGACTGGGTCGGCTAGTTCGGCTTGGAATCGGGAGTGGAAGAGCGGGCGCTGGGTTCGGTCGAGGGTCTGGGGTGGTATCCAGGCGGGTAGCCCGTTGAGGAGTGTTGATCGCCAGCCGTGGCGTTCGTGCCAGGCGTGGTGGAATCGGCACAGCAGTGTGAGGTTGTTCAGATCCGTCGGTCCGCCGTGGCGGTGGGCGCGCATATGGTGGGCTTCGCACCAGCCGACGGGGATATCGCAGTCAGGGAAGCTGCAGCCGCGATCGCGGGCCTTCAGCAGCGTCATCTGTGTGGCGGTGGCAAAGCGGCCCTCTGTGCGCACCTGCACATCGCGGGTGCCCGGCCCGGTGGTTGAGTAGTAGAACTTGCCACCGGGGGAGAGCTGCAGGACGTCTTCGAGTCGCGCATGCCCGCCTGCGGCTTCAACCTCGCCTTCACCGCGTGCCAGCTGCTCAGCCGTAGCGGTGACGACGAGAGCGTAGGAACCGGCACCGGTCGGTTCGCACGCACCGCGCGTGATGAGCACGGCGAACCGGTCGTGCCGCCGCGCGCCGTCGGGACGGTTGTCGTCGAAGACCGGCGCGACAGCCGGGCTGCCGTCGCTGGTGGACGCGTTCGGGCGGCAGCCGGCGTCCTCCCAGCTGTCCGCGAACGGATCCAGGGCAGGAGGACCGAACGATGAGCCAGCCGCATCGAGGTGTCCAGCGCCGGCCGCGGTGGAACCATCCTCATCAGGTGAGCCGGAGGCGCCGCGTGAGTCTTCTGCTGCGGAGCGGGAGGCATCGATAATGTCGGCAGGGCCTTGTTGGCGGTTGGTCAGCAGTGCGTTGAGGGTCAGCCCGGTTGTCGAGTCGAGGAGTCCGCGTAGGATCCAGTCGCCGTTGGTTTTCTGGTTGACGGTGACGAAGTAGTCATCGGGGTGGCTGGGTTCGGCTTCGAGTTTGCCGTCTGGGTCGAGGTAGCCGAGGATGCGCTTGCCGAGCACCCGGAATTCCTCCACACGCAGGCCTGGGGCGTTTTCGACCAGGACCCGTTCGACGGCGGGTTCGTGTTCGGCGCGCACGCGAGGTGGCAGCGCGTCGATCTGTTTGATGATCGCCTGCGCCTGGTCCACCGAGATGGTGCCTGCCTGCAGGCAGGCAGCAACTTCCGGCAACTGGGCCGGGATCGGCTGACCGGTCGTGCTGTGATGCTCCGTTAAGCAGCGAGCCATCGACAGCCGGCGACGGGCCTCGTACGTGGTGATGCGCATCTTCTGCTTCAGCAGTGCCGGCAGCTTCCGCACACCGTAGTGGCTGGGCCCGATCTGCTGGGACATGAGGCGTGTGCTCTGCGCGGTGGCCGATTCGAGTTTTCGGCGGACGAGCTCAAGTCCCTTGCCGATCGCGATCGCTGCGGCGCTGTCCAGGGCGGCATTGTGCTGGATCGTGGAGGCGGATTCTTCCAGTGCCGTGACCGCATCCAACAGTTCGGGGCAGTGCGCCTTCAGCTGTGCGATGTCGGCAGCATCGAGGAACTCCGGATGGGCCTCGGCCGGCTGGGCTCCCTCAGCTGGAACAGGTTCGGCGGTCATGGCAGATCACCTCCTTCGGTGTATCTGCCTCCAACCTAGATTGAGGCACGGACATCCCTACCACAGAACGCCCCTGAATTGGCGTTTTCCCGCCCAAAGAATCGAGAGAATCCACTATAATCCCTGGTCAGAGCGCTGAGAAAAAAATTCTGAGAAATTTTTCCGGAGGTGGCGCCCGGTTCGAGATCTGACCGCTGGCAGCCGTGTCCGGGGGTGCCGATAGACTGTCGAGCACACCGGATCCCAGCAGCTATCGGGATCCCAGACAGATCAGCAGGCCAAAGCCGCACACTGTTCGGCAAGGGAGGCAACGATGCCCACGCGCACGCTGCGGATCACCGCAGACAATCCTTCGGCGATGACGCTGGAGGGAACGAATACCTACCTGCTCACCAGCGCTGACGACGCCTCGGCCCTGCTCATCGACCCCGGCCCAGAACTCGCTGAGCACCGGGCGAACATCCTCGACGCGATCGCCGGCCGGTGCCTGTCTGCCGTCGTCTTCACCCACCGGCACGCCGACCACACCGAGATGTTCCACACCGTGAGCGAATGGGCCCCGGACACCGCCTGCCACGCCGTGCTGCCCGAGTTCTGCCGGGGCGCCGATCCGCTCATGGACGGCCAGCAGCTGTCCTTCGGATCCGACCACGCAGACGCCGTGACGATCCTCGCCACCCCAGGGCACACCTCGGATTCGGTGAGCCTGCTCTTCGGCTCCTCGCTCTTCACCGGCGACACAGTGCTCGGCGAGGGCACGACGATGATCGCCCACCCGGAGGGCTCGCTGGGGGACTACATGGCCAGTCTCGCGCGCCTGCGCGGGCTCGTCAGCGATGGGGTCTTCGACCGCATCGAACCGGCCCACGGGCCGGCGCGCACGGATGCCGCGGCGGTGCTCGACTACTACATCAGCCACCGCCACGAGCGCATCGAACAGGTGCGCGGACTGCTGGAGGACGGCCACTCTTCGGCGGAGGAGATCTGCGACGCCGTCTACGCCCCGGTGCCGGACTCGGTGCGCCCGGCGGCCCTGCAGATCGTGCGGGCGCAGCTGGCCTACATTGACGAGCTCGACGGCTGAACCGCAGCACCAACAGCAGAACGCCCGGACATCGTGTCCGGGCGTTCGCGGCTGCGTTCAGGTGCTCAGCAGCTGAAGGTCAGTGGGCGCGGTTGCTCAGGCGCTCCTGGTCGAGGATGACGACGGCGCGTGCCTCCAGACGCAGCCAGCCGCGAGCGGCGAAGTCAGCCAGGGCCTTGTTGACGGTCTCACGCGAGGCGCCGACCAGCTGGGCGAGCTCTTCCTGCGTGAGGTCGTGGGCGACGAGCGTGCCGTCCGGACCCTGCTTGCCGAAGCGCTCGGCCAGGTCGAGCAGCGCCTTGGCCACGCGGCCGGGCACGTCGGAGAACACGAGGTCGCCGACGGTGTCATTGGTGCGGCGCAGGCGCTGAGCCAGGGCGCGCAAGAGGTTCATCGCAGCCTGCGGGCGCTCTTCGAGCCAGGTCATGAGGTCGTTGTGCTCCAGGCTCAGCAGCTCGGTCTGCGACACAGCGGTCACCGTCGTCGAGCGGGAGCCCGGATCGAACAGCGTCAGTTCACCGATCATCTCACCAGGGCCGACGACCGACAGCAGGTTCTCACGGCCGTCCGGCGATTCGCGGCCGACCTTGAGCTTGCCGGTGGAGACGATGTAGAGCTCGTTGCCGGAATCGCCCTCGCGGAACAGCACGGTGCCCCGGCGCAGGCTGCGCGGCTTCATGAACTTCAGCAGCGCGCTCGTCGATTCATCATCAAGACCCGCAAACAGCGTGGCATTCCGGACTACTTCGATATCCACAGTTCCTCCTGAGGTCTTCCCTCACATACGTTTGTCGCCGATGTGTCCCACCGCACACTCTACTTGATGCCGGTGCCGGCGTCATGCCTGTTACCCGGCCGTAGAGCATGTGCGATCCTAACAGGCGCCCGGCCTGCGATCGCGGGTTTGGCCGCACTGCGGAACAGAGTTCTCCACGAGCTGAAACGCACCGTTCCCGAGGCGGTTCCCACCTCCGCTCCGGAGGTGGTGGACACTCCGCTCCGCAGGTGGTGGATACCCCGTGCCCGAGGCGGTTGGCACCCCGTGCCCGAGGCAGGGGTGACCTCCCAGCGGTGGGTGACCGGCGCCTCGGGCGCGGGGATCGATAAGGTGGGAGACATGCTGAGTGTCGCGGAGAAGAGTGCGCGCCGATTCGCCAAGGAGACGCCGCTGGGGCGGACGAGGCGGGCGCGGAAGATCCACCGGATTCTGGCCGAGGTGTACCCGAACGCCCGCTGCGAGCTGGACTTCGAGACCCCGTTCCAGCTGCTCGTCGCCACTGTGCTGTCGGCGCAGACGACCGATATCCGGGTGAATTCGGTGACCCCGGGGCTGTTCGCGGCGTTCCCCGACGCCGAGGCGCTGGCGGCTGCCCGGATCGAGGATGTCGAGCAGCTCATCCGCTCGACCGGGTTCTACCGGTCGAAGGCGAAGAACATCGTGCGGCTCGCAGGCGAGCTCGTCGACCGGTTCGGCGGCGCGGTCCCGGCGAATCAGAAGGATCTTGTGAGCCTGCCGGGCACGGGTGTGAAGACGGCCAATGTGGTGCTCGGCAACGCCTTCGACATTCCGGGGCTGACCGTCGATACGCACCTTGGGCGCCTCGCCCGCCGGATGGGGTTCACCACGCAGGAGGACCCGGCGAAGGTCGAGGCCGATGTCGTCGCACTGTTTCCGAAGAAGGATCTGACACTGCTGTCGCACCGGATGATCTTCCACGGCCGCCGGATCTGCCATTCACGCCGGCCGGCCTGCGGCGCATGCCCGATCGCCAAACTGTGCCCGAGCTTCGGGATCGGCGAGCTCGACGCGGCCAAGGCGGAGAAGATGCTGCGCTTCGAGATGGCCCCGAAAGCCGAGCCGGAGCAGCCGACCCCGGAGGCCCAGGCGTGAGTCTGTGGGTGCCGAGCCCCGGTGACCCGGTCAAGTCCGCGCTTGCGCGGCTGGCCGAATCCGGCGGCAATGAGGAGTGGATGCGCCGGGTCCACAAGAAGGACGATGCGCCGGTGCGCGATGCCTCTGTGCTCATGCTCTTCGGCCGCGGGCAGGCCCCGCGCACACTCGCCGGCCGCCGCGAGCAGGACCGGCTCGAACGCCTCGGGGTGGCCGATGTCGACGTGCTGCTGCTGCAGCGTTCGGCGAAGCTGCGCCACCACCCCAACCAGGTCGCCTTCCCCGGTGGCGGACGCGATCCGGAGGACGCTGATGAGATCGCCGCAGCTCTGCGCGAGGCCGAAGAGGAGACCGGCCTCGATCCCGACGGCGTCGAAGTCGTCGGCACCCTCGATCCGCTCTACATCCCGGTCAGCTCCTTCGAGGTCACCCCGGTGCTCGCCTGGTGGCAGAACCCTTCGAACGTGTGGGTCGTCGACCACGGCGAGTCCTCGCGCGTCTACCGGGTGCCGGTCGCCGACCTCGTCGCCCCGGAGAACCGCGGGACGTTCACCGCCCCGGACCGCTCGTACCGCACCCCGGCCTTCGACGTCGGCGTGCTGCGCGTATGGGGCTTCACCGCAGCCCTTCTGGAGTTCGCGCTGGAGGAGATGGGCTGGGCCCGCGACTGGGATCGCGCAGCCCAGATCGACATCGAACTCTGAGGCGCCCCGAGCCGCCCAGACACGACTGAAGCCTGCATCCGCACAGGATGCAGGCTTCAATCAGTGGCTCTCATGGGCTCCCAACAGGTGAGCCGGACTCAGCACGGGAACCTGACCAAGTCCGGGAACCGGCGCCCACTGCGGCACCGAACCTCCGCCTCGGGAGCGGAACCGGCACCTCGGAACCGGAACTCAGACGCGCGGGCCCGAGGGGTTGCTCAGGGCGCGCTTGAACGCGTTGAGTGCCGACTTGCCGGAGCTGATCGCCGACTGCGGGGTCGGGTTGCCCTTCTTGAGGAACGGCACCGCAATGCCGACGAGGATGAGCGCGAGCACGAGCAGGATGCCGAAGACGATGAGGGCGCTCAGCCACCACGACAGCCCGACGCCCTCGTGGAAGACGGCTACGAGCAGGAAGGTGACGACAAGCGAGCCGAGGAACAGCAGGAACAGTCCGGCGATCGCCAGGCCGGCACCGATGCCGAGCTTCTTGACACCCTCGGTGACCTCGGCCTTCGCGAGGGCCGACTCCTCCTGGACGAGTGCTTGGCCATCAGCTTGGATGTCTTTGATGAGCTGGGAGATCGACCGCTCGGACATGCTGGCTCCTTCATAGATGAGGAATGGGTAACGCTGCTTGCTTCCTAGCCTAATGCGTTCTGCCCGCCTGACAAACGCCAGGGCGCGCGAAAATCTGCGAAACCACCGATCAGCGGCCCGCGCCGGAGCGCTCCGGCGCGGGCGTGCCGCGTCTTGGACACCGGCTGGGACCCGCTGTCGCGGCCCCGTTTCCGTGCCCGAGGCGGCGGCTGGGGGCAGATCTCAGCCCTGGGCGACGCGGCTGGCGATGACGTCCATGACCGAGGCGTCAGCCAGGGTCGTCGTGTTGCCGATGCCGCGGTTCTCCGCGACGTCCTTGAGCAGGCGGCGCATGATCTTGCCCGAGCGGGTCTTGGGCAGCTCCTCGACGATGAACACCTGCTTGGGCTTGGCGATCGGACCGATCTCGCGGCGCACGTGGTTCTGCAGCGCCTCGGCGGTGTCGTCGTCCTCGGTGGCCTTGCCGCGCAGCACGACGAAGGCGATGACGGCCTGGCCGGAGGTCTCGTCGGCGGCGCCGACGACAGCGGACTCGGCGACGTCGGGGTGGGAGACGAGCGCAGACTCGATCTCTGCAGTCGACAGGCGGTGGCCGGAGACGTTCATGACGTCGTCGATGCGGCCGAGGAACCAGATGTCGCCGTCGGAGTCGAAGCGCGCGCCGTCACCGGCGAAGTACTGGCCTTCGACCTGCGACCAGTAGGTCTCCTTGAACCGCTCGGGGTCCTTGTAGATGCCGCGCAGCATCGCCGGCCACGGTTCGGTGATCGTGAGGAAGCCGGCGGCATTCGCCTCACACGGGTGGCCAGCTTCGTCGACGACCTGGGCGCTGATGCCCGGCAGCGGGCGCTGGGCTGAGCCCGGCTTGAGGTCGACGGCCCCGGGCAGCGGGACGATCATGTGCGCGCCGGTTTCGGTCTGCCACCATGTGTCGACGATCGGGCAGCGCCCGCCGCCGATCACCTCGTGGTACCACAGCCACGCCTCGGGGTTGATCGGCTCGCCGACCGAGCCGAGCAGCCGCAGCGAAGACAGGTCGAACTTCTGCGCGTGCTCCCGGCCCCACTTCATGCACGCCCGGATTGCGGTCGGTGCGGCGTAGAAGATCGAGACCTTGTACTTCTCGACGACCTCCCACCAGCGGCCGCGATGCGGGGAGTCCGGGGTGCCTTCGTAGATGACCTGGGTGGCACCTGCGGCCAGTGGGCCGTAGGCGACGTAGGAGTGGCCGGTGATCCAGCCGACGTCGGCGGTGCACCAGAAGACGTCGGTCTCCGGTTTGATGTCGAAGCTCGCCTGCATCGAATACAGCACCTGGGTGAGGTAGCCGCCCGAGGTGTGCAGGATGCCCTTGGGCTTTCCGGTGGTTCCCGAGGTGTAGAGGATGAACAGCGGATGCTCGGAGTCGAAGAACTCCGGCGTGTGCGCATCCGACTGCTGGTCCATCAGATCGTGCCAGTACTGGTCGCGGCCGGAGACCATCTCGATGTCGTTCTTTGCGCGCTTGACGACGACGACGTGCTTGACAGGGGTGTCACCCTTGCTGAGCGCCTCGTCGACGGCCGGCTTGAGCGAGGACGGCTTGCCACGCCGGTATCCGCCGTCGGCGGTGATGACGACCTCCGCTTCGGCGTCCATGATCCGCGAGTGCAGGGCATCGGAGGAGAACCCGCCGAAGACGACTGAATGGGCGGCGCCGAGGCGGGCGCAGGCGAGCATCGCGATCGTCGCCTCCGGCACCATCGGCATGTAGATGGCGACCCGGTCTCCGGACTTCACACCGAGACCGGTGAGCATGTTCGCGGCCTTGCACACTTCCGCGGTGAGCTCGGCATAGGTGTAGGTGCGTGAGTCGCCGGGCTCGCCCTCGAAGTGGATGGCGACGCGGTCGCCGTTGCCGGCTTCGACGTGGCGGTCGAGGCAGTTGTAGGCGACGTTGAGGCGGCCGCCGACGAACCACTTGGCGAAGGGCGGGTCAGACCAGTCGAGCGTTTCGGAGAAGTCGGTCTCCCAGTCGAGCAGCTCACGTGACTTCTCCGCCCAGAAGGCGAGTGGGTCAGCTGCAGCTCTGTCGTACTCGTCTGCTGTGACGTTGGCGTTGCGCTTGAACTCCTCCGGTGGCGGGAAGGTCTGGTCTGCGTGCTGCTGGCTCTGGTCTGTCATGTGTGCCTCCGACATCATTGGCGAGTTGGAACAAATGCCTCTGTGGTGCACCTTACATCGAATTCTCTCACCGGTTAAGACTGCTTATCTCATTCAGCAACAGTGTCGGAAACGGCAGCAGGCTGGCGTCGACAAGGGGTGATGTCGGTAAGCTAGCCCTCGACATGCTTACGTCCAGCGAACGACCGCGGGGCGCCGGGAGGCCGAGCAGGCCGCCGGTGGGCCGTGGGACTGAGACTCGGCCACCGTGCCAGGTCACAACGACTGAGGAGAACTTCCGATCATGAGCACCCCCTACCAGCCTGGCGGACAGCAGCAGGATCCGCACCAGCCGGCGTCTGCCTACGGCAGCCAGCCCGGCGCTGGATACGGCGCCGGTTACGGCGGACAGGATCCCGCAGCCTACGGCAGCCAGAACCCGGGCGCCTACGGCAGCCAGGGGCAGACTTACGGCCAGCCGCAGGGCCAGGCGCCGCAGCCCGAGCAGTGGGATCAGCAGCAGGCTGGCTACGGCAGCCAGATGCCGGCCGCCTATGGCAGCCAGCCCGGCGCCGGATACGGCCCTGGAGGCTACCCGCAGCAGAGCGCGGCCCCGCGTCGGCCCGGTGGCGGACTGCTCGGGCCGCTGACGCTGCGCGACATCCTGCTTCTCGTCGGCGCGCTCTTCGGGCTCATCTCGCTCATCACTCCGTTCTGGCGCGATATGTACGGTTTCGGCTACGGGCTTGAGAACACCTTCCTCATGACGAGCAGGTACGGCTGGCAGATCGTTCTCATGTGGCCGCTGCTGCTCATCATCGCCGGGGTCATCACGCTGCTGAATAAGACGGTGCGCGGCTTCCCGCAGCGCATCGGCTCGCTCAGCCCCGATCAGCTCATCTCGGTGCTGACATCGGTGGCGTTCGCCACCTCCGCCCTCGAGATCGCACTGACGGTGTTCTCGATGTCTGCCTGGCACGTCGGGGCCTACTTCGCCTTCGTCGGAGCGCTTGTGTCCTTCTTCGCCGGTGTCTTCACGATGCTGCCCTTCTTCGCCGCTGAGTTCGCCCAGCGGCCGGACAGTCAGGCACACCCGAAGGCCCGCCCGGTTTCGCGCGATGCCGCGTCGGCCGCTCCGGGACTCAGCCAACAGGCCCAGCCGCACGTTCCGCACGGTCAGTACGACCAGTACGGTGCTCAGTCGCAGATGGGCCAGCAGGCCGGCCAGGACCAGTCCGGTCAGGGCCAGTTCGGCCGCCAGGAGCAGTTCGGCGCTCAGCCGGGCTACGCGGCTGCCGACCCGCAGGCCTACGGTTCGCAGCAGCAGGCTTACGGTTCGCAGCCGACCGGTTATGACGCGCAGCAGCACGCCTATGGCTCCCAGCCGGCAGCCGGTGAGACCCCGGCCGCTGATTCCGGCAGCCAGGGCGCAGGTTCAGTCGCCGGTGCCGTCGGTGCCGGTGCGGCCGGAGCCGCAGCCACCGGCATCGGCATGAACGCCGATGACAACGACGCGCAGGCCGGTGACTTCGCGGCAGGTGAGGAGCCCCGTCAGCAGCAGATCTCCGACGATGGCCAGGCCTACCTCGGCAGCCACACCGCTGACGCTCCCGAGCACGCGCAGAGTGAGCCGACCCAGGCGTTCATGGCCGGCGGCCGGACGCACAGCGCAAACTTCAGCGATAACGCAGCTGCTGAACCGGCAGCCGAGCGCAGCAGCGACGACGCAGCTGCAGACGGCCTTGCAGGTGCCGACGTCCACGATGCTGATCGCACCGTCGTCGCCGACACCGTCAGCGACGCCCCTGCTGCGGCGGTCAGCGAGGAACCGGCCGAGTCCGTAAGTGACGCACCTGCTGAGACCGCGGATCCGACCGAAACCGAGCGCACCGCTGCAGACGCCGAGGATGAAACCGCAGTAGCTGCGGATCCGGTTGATGCTGCTGATCCGACCGAGACCGAGCGCACTGCAGCACACGGTGCCGACGCCTCGGGCGCGGACACGGTCGCCGAGGCGCCGGTCGCCGACACTTCGGTTTCCGAAGCTCCGGTCGCCGAGACCTCGGCACCGGCGGCAAGCGAACCGGCATCCGATCAGCCGGCCACCCGGCGGGAGGCGCGCGTGCGCGGTGAACAGCAGGCCAGCGATGACCCGAACGAGCCGACCCAGTGGTTCCGGGCCTACGAGCGCGACAGCTCGGGCGCGGCAGCGCCGACCAGTTCCGGCAGCACGGCCGCCAGCGAGCTCGCCGACAGCGACCAGACGGTGGCTGCAGGTGAGCCAGTCGCCAGCGATCCGTCGCTCGATCAGCCGACTCAGGCCTGGGCCCCCGGCGCCGACGCGCACGCACCCGGCGCCGATGCGACGCTCGACCAGCCGACCCAGGCGTGGAGCCCGGCGACAGAGTCGACGACCGACACCGGCGAATCGGCCGAAGCCGTGCCCTCGGGCCAGGCCCAGCCGTTCTGGTTCGCCGTCCCGGAGCCGCGCGAGGCGATCGACCCGAGCACCGGCCGGCCGCTGTTCACCGTCACCCCCGGTGAATGGTTCCTGGCGCTGTCGGACAACGGCACCACCTTCACCGTCCGGGACGCCACCGGGCAGGAGGGACTGCTGCGCAACCTGGAGGGCATCCAGCGCGGCTGACCCGCCGGAACCCTGAAGAACACTGCGCGCCCTGATCCGCATCACCGATGTGGACCAGGGCGCGCAGTCGTGTGTGCAAGGCGGTGAGTGCACCGCGACGCGTGCGCAGAAGCTGTGGATGGGTGGGAAGTGAGCGGTGCAGAAGTGGGCGTCGCAGCAGGGATTCTCGCAGGCGAGGTCCGCGGACGGGCGCGCTGACCAGCAGCAACGCTGACAGGTGTGGACGCAGGTGACCTGCGGTCACAAGCGGCAGGCGCAGCCGCTGCTATCCACAGCCGAGGCGGCCCCCGCCTAGGGGAGAGTGGATTCGGGTGAGCCTGAGGGCATGTCCCGCATCGCGCTCGTCACCCAGCTGACCAGCCTCGCCGAACAGTGCGCCGCACTCGCCGACGGCATCGGCATCCGTCTCGACGTGCTGGCCCCGCACTCCGGCGGCTGGCAGGACGCCGTGCTCGTCCTCCTCGGCGAAGACGTCACCGACCCGCTGCCGGCACTGTCCGCCCCAACGGTGCTCATCGCCGTCGACCACGCCGCCGAGGTGTGGCAGCAGGCCGCCCGGCTCGGCACCGACACCGTCGCCGTGCTGCCAGCAGCCGCCGAATGGCTCACCCAGCGGATGATCCACGCCGTCGAACCGCCCGGCAGCCCAGCCACCACGATCGGTGTCGTCGCAGGTTCCGGAGGAGCCGGCGCCTCGGTGCTCGCGTGTGCGCTCGCCCGCCACGCCGCGACCGAGGCGGTCGAGACAGTGCTGCTCGACGCCGACCCACTCGGCGGGGGTGTCGACCTTGTGCTCGGCTACGAGAACATCGACGGGCTCAGGTGGCCGGCGCTGACGACATCGCGGGGACGGCTGAGGCCCTCAACCCTGCCGCAGGCGCTGCCGCGCAGCGAGGGACTCTCCGTCCTGTCCTGGGACCGCGAGAGCCACGCTGATCTCTCCGGCGACGTCTTCGACGCCGTCATCACCGCAGCCCAGCAGGCATTCAACCTCGTCATCGTCGACCTGCCCCGGCATGCCCCAGTCGAATGGGCCTCCAGCTGCCACCACCTCGTACTCGTCACTCCCGCCCGGGTGCGCGCAGTCATCGCCGCCTCGTGCGTGGCCAGCCGACTGCGCGCCGTCCACCCGGCCGTCGGCCTAGCCGTCCGCGCAGTCGATCGGCAGGGTCTCGACCCTGCCCTCGTAGCCGAGAGCATCGGACTCGAACTGCTCGGCAGCTACCGCGACGACCCGCCCCTGGCCGCCCAAGTCGACCGCGGCGAGGGCATCCCGTACGCGCGCACGCGCCTCAAACGATTCGCCGCAGACGTGCTCGACGGGATCCTGACAGACTCACCGCACTACGCCAGCGCAGGTGGCCGATGAGCGAGTGGATCGAACCCGGGCTCATCAACGATGTGCGCACCCACCTGCTCGAACATCCCGGCCCGATCACCGCCTCGGCGGTGGCAACAGCGGTCCAGCGCACCGGCCGAGTGCTCGGCTCGGCAGCCCTGCTCGAGCTGGTCGCTCGGATCTCCGCGCAGCTGGCCGGGGCCGGTCCGCTGCAGCCGCTGCTCGACGAACCCGGGGTCACCGACGTGTTCGTCAACGGGCCCCGCGACATCTGGGTCGACCGGGGCGCGGGTCTGATGCGGGTGCGTCTCTCACTCGGCGGGGAACCCGATGTGCGCACCCTGGCCGTGAGGCTGGCCGCTCTCGGCGGCAGGCGATTGGACGACTCGACTCCGCTCGTCGATGTGCAGTTGCCCGACGGGGTGCGGCTCAACGCCGTCATCCCACCGCTGTCCGGAGAGCACACGATCATGTCGTTTCGCATCCCGCGCCCGCGCGGATTCACCCTCGCTGAGCTCATCGACACCGGCGCGGTGCCAGCCGCCATCGCCGAACTGCTGCACCAGATACTCACCCGCCGGGCCAACTTCCTCATCTCCGGCGGCACCGGATCGGGCAAGACCGCACTGCTCGGGGCGCTGCTGGCCGAATCGGCAGACGACCAGCGGCTCGTCATCGTCGAGGACTCCCGCGAGCTCAGCCTCGACCACCCGCACGTCGTGCAGCTCTCGGCCCGCCAGTCCAATGTCGAAGGGGCCGGGACCGTTTCGCTGACGGACCTGGTGCGCAACGCGCTGCGAATGCGCCCGGACCGCCTCGTGGTCGGAGAGTGCCGTGGGGCTGAAGTCCGTGACATGCTCACCGCGCTCAACACCGGACACGAAGGCGGGTGCGCGACGATCCACGCCAACACCGGCGATGCGGTCCCGGCCCGGCTGGAGGCGCTCGGTGCGCTGGCCGGCATGACCCCGGCAGCCGTGCGCTCCCAGGTCGCCAGCGCCATCGACGTCATCATCCACATCCGCCGGCTGCGCCCCGGCGAAGCGGAGGAGCCAGGAACAGGTGCGGGGGCATCGCGGCAGGTGAGCGAGCTGAGCGTGCCGCGCGCCGAACCGGACGGGCGGATCGTCATGCACCCGGTCTGGCATGCCGGCACCGGTTTTGACACCACCGGCCTCGACATGCTCACCACCCTGCTCGCCGAACGCAGCGGCATCACCGGACCGCACCGATGACCGCCGTCGTCGTCGCACTCATCGGAGCGTTGGCAGCCGCCGGCTGGTGGCTGCTGAGCGCTGACACGGCAGCCAGCCGGCTCACCCAGCTGCTGCCAACCCGGGTGGGAGCCGACCAGTCGCCAAGCCGACCGCGGCTGTTCGCCCGCTGGCGCCGGCAGGCGGCCACCGCCTCGGGCCCGGACGATGAGTCCGCAGCGATCGCGATGATCGATCGGGCCGCTGAACTGCTGCGCGTGGGCATGCCGCCGGAGGCGATCATGAGCCAGCTCGGTGAGCTCAGCGACGACCCGCACAGCGCCGAGGTGCTCGGCCGCATGTCGCGTTCGCTGCGGCTGGGGGAGCGCCCGCACGAGGCGATCCGCCGGCATGCCGGACAGCTGCCGACTGCCCAGCACGACATCTTCGACGGGATGGCCGCCGTCTGGTTCGTCGCCGAGACCGCTGGTGCACCGGCTGCCGACATGCTCGCCCGCTACGCCACCTCCTGCCGTGAGAAGGCCGACGCCGCCCGCGAACGCGCCGTCGCGCTAGCTGGCCCGCAGTCGACGGTGCGCGTGCTCACCTGGCTGCCGGTGTTCTCCCTCGGCCTCGGCGCGTTCATCGGCGCCAACCCGCTGCGGCTGGCGCTCACCGTGCCTGGAGCGCTCAGCCTCGGCGGCGGCATCGCACTGCTGCTGGCCGGTCGCGCCTGGATGCGCGCGATGCTCAGGAGAGCGCAGTGAGCGGGCTCGTCATCGCCGTCATCGGTGTGCTCGTCGCGGCCGCCTTCGTGCTCTTCGACCCGGGAACAGCCGGCCGGCTCACCCGGCTGAGTGGCAGCCGTGCACATCCCCGCGCCCGAGGCGGTGGTTCCGACGATCGGGAAGCGGCCTCGAGTGCCGGGCGGGGTGTGAGTGACTCGCCGGTTGACCGGCTGGCCTTCGACCTGGAGCTGGTGGCGATCTGCCTGCAGAGCGGCCTGACCCCGGAGCGGGCGCTCATCCTGGCCGCGCAGGCCGCCGATGACCGCAGCGGGCTCGGCCGGCTCGGCCACGCGATCGCCCTCGGGCAGTCGACCGAAAGCAGACAGGCCGGACACGCGCATTCTGCAACGCACGGGGCGGACGGAGTGACGGGTGACGGTGCGCCCGGGCCGGTCGTCTCACAGCTGCCCGACATCGATGAGCGTCTGCGCCCGGTGGTCTCTCTCATCGACTTCAGCCGCCGCACCGGCGTTGCGCTCGCCCCGCTGCTGCGCGGGCTGTCGGCCGATCTGCGCCGCAGCGAGCAGCGCCGCCGCCAGCTGGCGGCTGCACGACTGGGCGTCACCCTCGTCATTCCGCTGGGTGTGTGCATCCTGCCGGCCTTCATCCTGCTCGGCATCGTCCCAGTCGTCATCACATTGGTCTCCAATATGGCTGGGGTGTTCCAGTGAAAACGGCTGTGGATCACGGTCTTGCGTGTGTGCACCCGGATGTGGACGCACCTCGGGCATCCACACCTGCGGTGCCGTGTCTGGAGGCAGCCGGCCGGTCACCGGAGGCTGGGATCAGCTCGCCGCCCCAGGCATCCAGCCCGTGGGCAGTGCAGCTGGAGTCCGCAATGGCACACAGTGAGGAGACACCATGGACACGACACAAGACCGCACAACACCGGCACGCAGTCCGAACCAGCAGAAGGCAGGCGCTGCACCGACCCGCCTGCTGGCCCAGCACATCAGCTCCGATGAAGGCGCCACGACTGCCGAATACGCGATCACCACACTGGCAGCCTGCGGGCTGGCGGCACTGCTCGTGACACTGCTCAAGAGCGACACGCTGCTCGAGCTCGTCACAGGCGTCATCAGCTCGGCGTTCGGGCTCGGAGGCTGACATGACCAGGCCAGTCTGCGAAGAGCGCCGTCGGCGGATCACCTGTGACCGGGGAGCGGCAACCGCGGAGTTCGCCATGGTGCTGCCGGCCCTGGTCCTGCTGCTGGCGCTCTTCGCAGGCGCGGCCACCGTCGGGATGACCCAGCTGCGCGCCTACGACGCCGCCCGGGCCGCCGCCCGCGAGGCAGCGCGGGGAGAACCGCAGCACTCGGTTATCTCCGAGGCAGAGAAGCGCGCCGGACCAGGATCGAAGGCAACGATCAGGACCGAGGGCGGATACACCGAGGTCGCCGTCGTCATCAGCCTGCCGCGACCGGTGAGCATGATCCTCAAACAGGTCGAGTCGTCAGCAACCGCCAGGACGGAAGGTAGCTGATGAGCCGGTCAGCCACAACCCTGCTCCGCTCTGATGCCGGGTCGACGAGTGTTGCGGCGATGATGATCGCAGCGGCAGCCTTCGCACTCGTGGCAGGACTCGGGCTGGGCGGCAAAGCCTTCCTCATCCACGCCCAGGCCGCTGGAACCGCTGACCTGGCAGCGCTCGCCGCCGCTGATGCCGCCCGCGGCATCGCACCGGGTGATCCATGCGAGGCTGCCGCCGCTACGGCCGCGAAAGCCGACCTCAAGGTCACCGAGTGCATCGCCCGCTCCGATCTCGGTGCGGCGACCGTCACCGTGAGCGCACCCCTGCCGGCCCCGTTACCGGCCATCAAAGTCAAGGCCGTCGCCGGCAGCTCCGGAGGTCCGTGAGAGCGCTCCGTGAGAACCCTAGATCCCGCGCAGCAGGGCAGTGAGGATCCGCGCGGCAGCGTCCTTGTCGAGCGGGTTGTTGCCGTTGCCGCACTTCGGCGACTGCACGCATGACGGGCAGCCGGTGAGGCACTCGCATGCTTCGATCGCCTCCAGTGTTGCGGTCTGCCATTCATCGAAGGCGCGGAAGCCGCGTTCGGCGAATCCGGCACCGCCGGGCTGTCCGTCGTAGACGAACACCGTCGTCTTCCCGGTATCAGCGTGGCGGTCGGTTGAGACACCGCCGATGTCCCACCGGTCGCAGCCGGCAAACAGCGGCAGCAGGCCGATCGAGGCGTGTTCGGCGGCATGGACGGCACCGGGCAGATCCGGTGTCACGATCTCGGCATCCGCGACCAGCGACTCGGACACCGTCCACCACACAGCCGAGGTGCGCAGGGTCCGTTCGGGCAGGTCGAGGGCGTGTTCGGAGAGCACGACGCCGGTGCCGTTCTGCCGGATCTGATACCCGGTGACCTGGTCGAGGACCTCGACCATGCCCAGGTGCACGTGCCCGCCTGAAGGCAGTGGGCGAGAGTCGGTGACCGATTCGATGCTGATCTCGGTGACGGACTTCGGCTGGGTCGTGTAGTCGACGGTGCGCGGTTCGACGAGAGCAACCCGCTCGTCAAGATCCAGGTCGGTGACGACGAACGTCTGACCCTGGTGGACATACACAGCCCCGGGGTGGGACTGGCGCAGCGCTCCGGCATCGTCGACGGTGCCGAGCACCGTGCCGGTGGCGGCGTCGACAAAGCGCACGATGCCGCCGCCTCCGCCGCGGATGTCGGTCAGCGCTGCCGCCGGTTCGCGCTTCGTCCAGTACCAGCCGGTCGGCCTGCGGCGCAGCAGGTTCGCCGCCGCCAGCTGCGCGACCGTCTTCTCCGCAGTCTCGCCGAAGAGTGCGAAGTCGTCCTCGGACAGGGGTCGTTCGGCAGCAGCGGCACACAGGTGCCCGCCGAGCACGTACGGGTTCGACGGGTCGATGACTCCGCCGTCGACCGGTGAGCCGAACACCGACTCCGGATGGTTGACGACGTAGGTGTCGAGCGGGTCGTCGCGGGCGATGAGCACGGCCAGCCATTCCGAACCGGCGCGCCCGGCGCGTCCGGCCTGCTGCCACAGCGAGGCCAGGGTGCCTGGCCAGCCGGCCATGACGACGAGATCGAGGCCGGCGATGTCGATGCCGAGCTCGAGGGCATTCGTCGAGGCCACCGCTCGCAGCCGGCCGTTGCGCAGCCCGGTCTCCAGTAGCCTGCGCTCCTCGGGAAGGTAGCCGCCGCGGTAGGCCGCGACTGCTCGGGTGAGCTCCGGGAACGACCGTGAGACCGCCGAGCGGGTCGCCTCGGCCAGGGCTTCGGTGCCGCGGCGGGAGGCGATGAAGGCGATGGCGGAGAAGTCTGAGCACACCGCATCGGCGAGCAGATCAGCCGACTCGGCGATCGTCGACCGGCGCTGCGGACCATCGGTGAGCACCCCGAGCGGATCCCCGGCCTCAGCCCCGAGCCCGAGCGGATCATCCCCATCCGAGCCGACACCGATGCCGAGCGGATCATCGACGCCGAGGGCATCGAAGACATCGGCATCCGGATCCCCGGTGGCGTTCGGGATGAGCGGCGGCTCCCACAGCACGAAGTGACCGGCCGCCCGCGGCGACCCGTCCTCGGTGACGGCCGTGCACTCCCGGCCGGTGAGCCGGGCGAAAGCGGTGGCCGGGTCGGCCATCGTCGCTGACGCCCCGATCACCACAGGCGCCGCCCCATAGTGGGCGGCGACGCGCAGCAGCCGGCGCAGCACGAGGGCGACATGCGAGCCGAACACTCCGCGGTACCGGTGGGCCTCATCGACGATGATGAACCGCAGATTCCGCAGCCAGCGGGCGAACCGGGCATGCTGCGGCAGGACCGTGCGATGCAGCATGTCCGGATTCGTGTAGATGAGGTTGGCGTGGGCGCGGGCCCAGTCCTTCTGCGCCTGTGAGACATCCCCGTCATAGGCCGCCGGCCGCAGCCCGGCCAGCACAAGCTGGCTGACCTTCTCCATCTGATCGTGGGCCAGAGCCTTCGTCGGCGACAGATAGATTGCCGTCGCCTGCTGACGCGGCACCGCATCCTTCGTCGCAGCGAACGCCTCCAGCACCGGCAGCAGGAACCCGAGCGACTTGCCTGAAGCCGTCCCCGTCGAGATGACCGTGTCCTCACCGGCATGGGCCGCCTCGGCAGCGGCCGCCTGATGCGTCCACGGACGCTCGACCCCGAGTGACTGCCAGGCCGCAACCACCTCGGCGGGCACCCAGTCCGGCCAATCGGCGAACTCCGCCTCCCGGGCTGGCAGGGTCTCGACATGGCGGATCCGGTCCTCACGCTGACCGAACCCGCTGACGAGATCGAGCAGCCGCCGACGAGGCGCCGCATCCTGCCGCTGAGCCATAGGCATCCATTGTCCCACCTGGCCAGGACACCACCGCACCCCACCGGTTTCGTACAGTGGGACACGTGAACACCTCGCCAACCACCGCCTCGGTCCCGGTTCCGACCGCCGACGAGACCACCCTGCGCCCGCTCGCCGACCTGCTCAAGCGCTCCTTCCCGTTCAGCCCGGAAGCCGCGCCGCTGTGGGACACCCACGCGCAGGCGGCCATCGAGCGCTCGAACGCCGCGCCTGCGATTGTGCAGACCTGGGCCCGCGTGGCGGCCGGTGAGATCCCCGCGCCCGAGGCGGCGCTCGCTTTGCTCTTCGTCCTCGACCAGGCCGTGGACGCCGGTTCCGTCGCCGAGGCGTGCGGGCCTGAGCTGTTCGCCGCGCTGCGGGCAGACGGCTGGCTCATCGACGCCGGCGAGACAACCGGCAGCGACGGCGCAGGTGACGGAACCGAGGACCAGGTGCGTGCGGCGCTGACGATCGCAACCTTCGACGGGCTGCTCATCGCCGCCGACTGGGGCACCCTGACCCGCGACGAACCGCTGGCAGGCGACCACGTCCTCGGGCTCGGGGGAGCAGGCCGGACGCTGGCGGCGGTCACCCCGCGCATGCCCGTCGAGCTGGCCTGCGACATCGGCACCGGCTGCGGCATCCAGGCGCTGCTGCTCGCCGCCCACAGCGCCCGCGTCATCGCCACCGACATCTCCACCCGGGCGCTCGCCATCGCCGAGCTCAACGCCGGGCTCAACGGCATCGAGTCGATCGAATTCCGGGCAGGCGACATGCTCACGCCGATCGACGAACCGGTCGACCTGCTCGTGGCCAACCCGCCGTTCGTCATCACCCCGCAGGGTGAGACCCAGACCTTCGAATACCGCGACGGCGGCCAGCCGGGTGATGCGATCATGGCCGGGCTCATCGCTGGGATCCCCGGACGGCTGCGCCCGGACGGCAATGCGGTGCTGCTGGGCAACTGGGAGTACCACGCCGCCGGCAAGCACAGCGCACCCGGCAAGCCGTCCGGCGGGCTCACCGCGCCCGAGGCGGTGGTGACCGAGGTGCCGGCACCGATCCGCTGGTGCGAGGAGCTGAGCACGCCCGGCAGCCCGGCAGCAGAGACCTCGATGCTGCTCATCGAACGCGAGCACCTCGACCCGGTCGCCTACGCCGAAACGTGGATCCGTGACGGCGGGGTGGCCCGGATGAGCGGCCGGTGGCAGGCCGACACCACCGCCTGGCTCAACGACTTCGGCACCCGCGGGGTCGCACGCATCGGATTCGGGTGGATCCGCATGCACCGGGCACCCACACCTTCGCAGCGGGCGCTGCACCATCTCCGGGAGACCGGGCCGCTCGCCGGTGACACCGCCACTCTGGCCGCTGTGCTCGACACCCGGCTGGCCGTCCTCGAATGGCTCGCCGGCACCGACGACGCGGGCCTGGAGCGCACTGCGTTCATCCGCGGCCAGGATCTCGTCGAGCACCGCCACCACACCCCCGGTGAGGACGAACCGCACACCATCACCTATGAACAGGGCACCGGATTCGGGCGCACCATCACCGCCGACACCGCCCTGGCCGGACTCCTCGGCGTCAGCGACGGCAGCCTGACACTCGGCGCCATCAGCGATGCGCTCGCCCAGCTGCTTGAGGCCGACCCGGCCGCCCTGCGCGCCCAGCTGACCGGGCAGGTCCGCCAGCTGCTGGCCGACGGATTCCTCTTCCCCGTCCTCGATTCCGGCGCTGGAGAGTTGAACACGCGCTGAGGGTCGCCGTGAGCGGCGGATGCTAAGTTCTGTAAGGTGTAAGCCACCGTGCGGCCAGTCAGGATCGTCCGGCCGGTGCGGTGCCGCTCGTCGCTCCGCGCACATTCCGTCGAAAGGGAACCTCGTGGCACAAACGGCTTCTCAGCCGCGCCGGCTCGTCATCGTCGAGTCTCCGACCAAAGCCCGCACCATCGTGGGCTACCTCGGGGACGACTACGACGTCGAAGCCTCGGTGGGCCATATCCGAGACCTGCCGCAGCCCTCGGAGCTGCCTGCGGATATGAAGAAGGGCCCCTTCGGCAAGTTCGCCGTCGACGTCGACTCCGACTTCGAGCCGTACTATCGGGTCGCCCCGGACAAGAAGAAGAAGGTCACCGAGCTCAAGCGCCTGCTCAAGGACGCCGACGAACTCTACCTGGCAACAGATGAGGACCGGGAGGGCGAGGCGATCGCCTGGCATCTCCTTGAAGTGCTCAAGCCCACGATCCCGGTCAAGCGGATGGTCTTCCACGAGATCACCCCCGAGGCGATCGCGCGTGCCCTGGAGAACACCCGCGAACTGGACTACTCGCTGGTCGACGCGCAGGAGACCCGCCGGATCCTCGATCGGCTCTACGGCTACGAGGTCTCCCCGGTGCTGTGGCGCAAGGTCCGCGCCGGCCTGTCGGCCGGCCGTGTGCAGTCGGTGGCCATCCGGCTCGTCGTCGAACGCGAACGCGAGCGGATGGCCTTCGTGCCTGCCCACTATTGGGACCTCGACATCGACCTGGCTGTGCCCGGCTCGGGTGCCGAGTTCGCTGCCCGGCTGGCGACGTATCACGGCCAGCGGGTCGCCGGCGGCCGCGACTTCGACGACGCTGGACAGCTGAAGAAGAAGGCCGCCTCCGAGGTCGTCGTCCTCACCGAGGACATGGCGACCGAACTCGCCGGCCAGCTCACCACCTCGGCGAAGGACAGCCTGAGCGTCACCGCGCTGGAGACCAAGCCGTACTCGCGCCGCCCGGCCGCGCCGTTCACCACCTCGACGCTGCAGCAGGAGGCCGGCCGCAAGCTGCGGATGACCGCCCGGCAGGCGATGCGCACCGCCCAGTCGCTGTACGAGAACGGCTACATCACGTACATGCGAACCGACTCCTCGGCGCTGTCGACCCAGGCGGTGACCGCCGCCCGGAATCAGATCGCCGAACTCTACGGCCCCGAATACGTCCCGGAGTCGGCCCGGGTGTACGCGCAGAAGCAGAAGTCCGCGCAGGAGGCTCACGAGGCGATCCGACCGGCTGGTGACTCCTTCCGCACCCCGGCCCAGGTGTCCGGGAAGCTGTCGGGTGATGAGTTCCGGCTCTACGACCTCATCTGGAAGCGCACCGTCGCCAGCCAGATGGCCGACGCGAAGGGCAAGACCGCGACCATGCGGATCACCGCTGACCTCGGTGAGGACAGGACGGCGGGCTTCACCGCCTCGGGCACGGTCATCACCTTCCGCGGCTTCCTCGCCGCCTACGAGGAGGGCCGTGACGCCGAACGTTACGCCGCCAAGGAGGGCGGCCGGCTGCCGGAGGTCACCGAAGGCCAGGCGATCTCCGTCGCCCGCGCCGAGGCCGACGGCCACACGACCGCACCGCCGCCGCGCTACACCGAGGCCAGCCTCGTCAAGCAGCTCGAAGAGCTCGGCATCGGCCGGCCGTCGACGTACGCGGCGATCATCTCAACGATCCAGGATCGCGGCTACGTCACCGAACGCGGCAGGGCGCTGGTGCCCAGCTGGCTGGCGTTCTCCGTCGTCCGGCTGCTCGAAGAGCACTTCGGAGGGCTTGTTGACTACCAGTTCACTGCAGCTCTCGAAGCCGACCTCGACGCGATCGCCGGAGGTGCGAAGGAGCGCAGCCAGTGGCTCAGCGAGTTCTACTTCGGCACAGGGGCTGACCACAACGGTCTCAAGCCGACAGTCGACGACTTAGGCGACATCGATGCGCGGGCGATCAACTCGATCGACATCGCCGAGGGCATCGTGCTCAGGGTCGGCCGGTACGGACCGTATCTGGAGGTCTCGCCGGAGGCGGCTGCAGGGGCTGGGGCGAAGGCTGCATCCGAGCAGGCCGGGGCGAAGGCTGCTGCCAAGGGTGAGGGGGAGTCTGGGGAGCCGGCGCCGATCCGCGTCTCCGTGCCCGATGACCTGGCCCCCGATGAGCTGACTGCTGAGAAGGCCCGTGAGCTCATCGCTGAACAGGGACAGGGCGACCGCGAGCTCGGCGTCGACCCGGAGACCGGCCACACGATCGTGGCGAAGTCCGGCCGGTTCGGCCCGTATGTCACCGAGATCCTGCCTGAACCGGAGGAGAAGCCCAAGCGCGGGGCCAAGAAGCCCAAACCGCGCACGGCCTCGCTGTTCAAGTCGATGGACCCGGCCACGGTCGACCTGGCAACGGCACTGAAGCTGCTGAGCCTGCCGCGCGAGGTGGGTGCCGACGCCGAGGGCGAGGTCATCACCGCGCAGAACGGCCGATACGGTCCCTACCTGAAGAAGGGCAGCGATTCGCGTTCGCTGGAGACAGAGGAGCAGATCTTCTCCATCACCCTCGAGGAGGCGCTGGCGATCTACGCCCAGCCCAAGCAGCGCGGCCGCCGTGCTGCGGCCGCCCCGCTTAAGGAGTTCGGCGAGGACCCGGAGTCGAAGAAGCCGGTTGTGCTCAAGGACGGCCGCTTCGGCCCCTACGTCACCGACGGGACGACGAACGCGACCCTGCGCAAGGACGATGCCGTCGACTCGATCACCGCCGAGCGGGCCTTCCAGCTGCTTGCGGAGAAGCGGGCGAAGGGACCGGCGAAGAAGCGCACGACGGCCAAGAAGACGACTGCCAAGAAGGCGCCGGCGAAGAAGACGACAGCGGCGAAGTCGACGACGGCCAAGAAGTCGACGACCGCAAAGAAGTCGACGACTGCGCGCACGACGGCGGCGAAGAAGACGACCGCGGCGAAGAAGACGACGGCTACGCCGAAGACGCCCTGATCTGAGCGATCGCAGAGCCAGAGCCCCGTCAGCCCTTCCGGCTGGCGGGGCTCAGCCGTTGCTGCGGGGCCGTTCCTTTGGCGCCGTTGCTGCGGCGCTTCAGCTGCTCACAGCTCGTGCTTGTCCCGGAACTCTGCCGCTGCGGCCAGCGTCTCCTCACCGATCTCCCCAGCGACCACCTCGTAGGCGGTGCTGTAGGCGGCGTCGAAGGCCTGGCCGACCGCCTCGACCGTCACCTCGGGGTGCACCTCGCTGATCGACCCGCCGGTCGCCGGATCCCACTCGACCCCCAGGGCCGCCTCGACGTCGGTGAGCACCGCCCGGATCGGATCGGGATCGGTCACGACTATCGACGACGAGAACAGCCAGCCGGCCGCGGTCACCCGCTGCGCCGTGCCGATCGCCTTGATCCTCCCTGCGACGTTGACGCTGTGCTCACCGGGGCAGTACTCACCCGGAATCTCGCCGAGGCGCGCGTCGATGCCGAGCGAGCGCAGCACCTGGGCGTACATCGCCCCGAAGTCCGTGAACCGGCCCTGCGTGCCCGATAGCAGCGTGGAGGCCGGTTCGATGTGATCGATGACAAGGCTGCCGCGGTGATACGGAGCCACCCGCCCGCCGAGCGAGCGCAGCACCGGCGTGAACCCGTGGGCGCGCGCGGCTTCGACCGCAGCGGGAAACCCGGGCAGGAACCGGTCGCGGGCACCGAAGGCAACGGTCGGCTCCGGTCGGTAGATCCGCAGCACACCCGGCCGCTGCCCGGCCCGCACCTCATCGAGCAGCACTCGGGCCAGGGAGAGCGCATCGACCGGGTCATCGGTCCCGCGCCCGAGGCGGTGCAGCCGGATGCGGGCAGGCGCAGGCTGGCCACCGGTCAGGGGAGAGGCTCCGGTTGACTCAGCAGCCGGGGCAGAGGCATCAGCCGGCTGGGCGGAATCAGCGGCCCGGGCGGCTGCGTCACGGGAGTCGGTGTCGGTCACCTAGACAGGATAACCGCGGCCGCGCCCGCCCCGGCCCGCCGCTGCATCCGGCCCCGCCGCCTCGTCCGGCGCCTGCCGCCTCGTCCAGCAAGCGGACAGGTGGGCCTCGTAGGCTGACATCGTCGATGTCCGAGCCGATGAGTATCGTGGAGATGTGATGACAACTCCGAATCCCCCGAGCGGCGCGTCCGCAGCCGCATCAGCGGCGCCCAGGCGGCACCCGCTCGCCTCGCTCGTCCCGCTTGGACTCGAAGTCGGCGCCTGGCTGCTGCTGCTGACCACCGGTGCGATCGCCTTCGGTCTCGCCGGCATCATGGGGTTCTTCGACACCGGCCTGCCGGCCGACCTGCACAGCGTCCAGCCCGTCTGGGAGGTCGGCGAATTCAGTGTCCGCCATGGCGCGATCGCCCTCACCGTCCTCCTCGTCGTCGCCGCAGCCGGCCTGTTCCTGCCGACCTCGCTGCTCGGCTCACGCCTGTCGACCACCGGCGGCCGGGTGCTGTCCTCCTCCGCCGCAGCTGCCGGAGTCTCGGGCCTGTTCCTCTTCTTCTTCCCCTCCGTCTGGCTCGCCTGGCTCACCGGCCTGCTGCTGGCGGTCATGGTCGCTCTGCTCGTCCGCCAGGCCCCGGGTGTGCACCGCAAACCGTGGCGCTCGGTCGGCGTCGCCGCGGGCCTCGGTCTGTTCGTCACCTACATCGCCCAGATCGCCTCGGGTGTCTCCGCCGGCGTGCCCGCCCAGCGCTGGCTGCTGCTGCTGGCCGCCCTCGTCATGCTCGCCGCGGCGATCGCCTCCTTCCTGCTGCCGGTCTCCGCCGACTCCGTCGACCAGACCACCGGTGCGTTCCCCGCTCAGCACCGCGGCCGCGGCGAGGCCGAGATCGCCCGCCCGTGGGCCTGCTACGTCCTCTTCGGGGCGCTTGGCGTCATCGTCGCGCTGCCCCAGATCGTCGTCGCCGACCTCAACTTCGGCCAAGCCGGCACCTACGCGATCCTGTGCGCCGCCCTCGTCGGCTGGGCCGCCGGCTTCGAAGCCGGCCCGACCTTCGCCCCGGGCATGACGCGCCCGCGCCTGACCTCCTTCGCCGTGCTCATCGCCGGCGTGCTGCTCGTCCTCATCGGCGCGCTCAAGGAGCTCTCGGGCATGGCCATCCTGTCCGGTGCCGCGGCGTTCGTCGTCGGCATCGGCGTGCGCGCCCAGCCGTATGCGTTCTCCCGCCGCATCGGGTTCGGCATCGGCGCCTTCGCCGCTCTACTGCTCACCTGGCTCGGCACCGCGCTCAACGTCCCGGTGACCGACTTCATGGTCTGGGAGATCACCACCACCGAGGTCGCCTACATCATCCCCGGCCTGCTCACCATCGCCGCCGGCATCATCGCGATCATGACGTTCTCCCCGCTCGGCGTCCGCGGCCTCGGCGTCGACCTCGTCCACGCCTTCCGCGCACCCGTCACCCGCACGACCGCTCCCGAGGAGCCGGTCGCCGGGCCCGAGGCGGTGGCCGGCTCCCAGCCGGGTGCCGTCGATGCCGCGCGCAGGCTGCCCGAGCGCGGCCTGTTCATCGCTTTCGAAGGCGGCGACGGGGTCGGTAAGACCACTCAGATCCGCAAGCTCGGCGAGCATCTGGCAGCCCGCGGCTTCGCCGACATCCACACCACCCGCGAACCCGGCGGCACCGAGGCCGGCCAGCGCATCCGCGAGGTGCTGCTGGGCGGCAGGGGAGTGGCCCAACGCGCCGAAGCACTGCTCTTCGCAGCCGATCGTGCCCACCACATCGCCGACCGCGTCGACCCGTGGCTCGCCGACGGCGGCGTCGTCATGACCGACCGCTACATCGACTCCTCACTGGCCTACCAGTCAGCTGGCCGGCAGCTCTCGGTCGCTGAGGTCGGGGCGATCTCACGCTGGGCGACGACCGGGCTCATCCCGCACCTGACGATCATCCTCGACATGGAACCGGCGACAGCGAATGCCCGCACCGAATCCCGCGGCGGCGCCAACCATCTCGACCAGGCCGGTCTTGAGTTCCACTCGCGCGTCCGGCAGGCCTTCCTCGACATGGCCGCCCGCGAACCGCAGCGCTACGTCGTCATCGACGCCGACCGTGACCGCGACGCCGTCGCCGCCGACATCGCCGCAGCCGTCGACCGCACGCTGACAGCCCAGGGCATCCGCCCCCAGCCCCCGGCGGTCAGTCAGTCCCCAGCGGTCATTCAGCCCCCAGCGGTCAGTCAGCCCCCGGCTGGCGGCGAGCAGCAGGCAGCCAACCGGCCCGCAGCCGCAGCCGGGCCGGAAGCTGAGTCGCTAGCTGCCGACGAGGACGCCACCACGGTCCTGCCCTCAGCCAGCAGCGGAAACGGCAGCCACGCGGCCGGCGAAGACGACGATGACTCGGCCACGACCGTGCTGACACCCCAGGCGGGAGCCGAGCCGGATCCCGGTGACGCCGAGACGACCGTGATGCCGCGCCAACAGCTGCACAACTCCTCGCGGCAGAAGCTGCAGGCCCAAGCTGAGATCGAACGCCAGGCTCGTGAGCGCCTGCGCGAAGCCCGCATGCGCGGCATACGCCGAGGAGACCCGCAGTGACCGGCGTGTGGAGTGAGCTCGTCGGCCAGGACGCGGCGATCGAACAGCTGCGCCGCGCCGCCCATGCCGCTGGCCGCATCGCCGCCGGCGACACCTCGGGCGCCGCCTCGATGACCCATGCCTGGCTCATCACCGGCCCGCCGGGCTCGGGCCGGTCGAATGCCGCACGAGCCCTCGCCGCAGCGCTCTTCAGCCCGTCCCACGGTGATGAGCTCGACTCCGAATCGCACCGCGCGCTGGCCGGCACCCATGAGTCGATGACCGTCATGTCGACGCAGAAGTCGCTCATCTCCATCGACGAGGTCCGCGACCTCGTCTCCCAGGCCCATTCCGCCCCGGTCAACGCCCCCTGGCGGGTGATGATCATCGAAGACGCCGACCGGATGGCCGAACGCACCTCCAACGTCCTGCTCAAGGCGATCGAGGAACCGCCGCCTGCAACCGTGTGGATCCTGTGCGCGCCGAGCACCCAGGATGTGCTCACGACGATCCGCTCACGCTGCCGCAACGTCAACCTGCGGATCCCGCCGACCGAGGCGATCGCCGAGCTGCTCATCACCCGCGACGGCGTCGACCCGGACAAGGCCGCCTGGGCCGCTGCAGCCGCACAGAACCACATCGGCCGGGCCAAGCGCTTCGCACTCAATGAGGCGGCCGCCGCCGAACGACAGCGCACGCTGGACATCCCCTCCCGGCTGACCTCCCTGGGCACCACCGTGCGGCTGGCCGGCCGTGTCGTCGACAGCGCTGCCGAACGTGCCAAAGAGCGCACCGCTGAACGCAATGCCGCCGAACGCGAGGAGCTGCTCACCACCCTCGGTGTCGAACCCGGCAAAGCCCCGCCGCCAGCCGTGCGCGCCCAGGTGCGCCGCCTCGAAGAGGAACAGAAGCGCAAGAACGTCCGCGCCCGCAACGACGAGATCGACTCGATGTTCTTAGAGCTGCTCTCGCTGTACCGCGATGTGCTGCTGTGCCAGCTCGGGCTCTCCGACGGCTGGATCAACAAGGGCGAGGACGAGCGCATCCGCGCACTGGCTGAGGGCAGCACGGCCATGAGCACGCTGCGCCGCATCGACATCCTCACTCAGGCTCGCCAGCGACTGGCGACGAACATGGCTCCGCTGCTCATCGTCGAAGCTGCGTTCATCGGGCTCGTGAACCCCTGGCTGCTCGCCGAGTGAGCCTGCCGGCAGGCTGAGTGCGCTCAGTCGTCGAGCAGGCTGCCGACGAGGTCGCGGACGAGTTCGACCCGCCTGGGAATCCACGCCGCCACCGCGTGCTCGCTGTCGGCATGCGACCCGCCGCCGATCGTGCCGAGCCCATCGAGGGTCGGCACACCGATGCCGGCGGTGAAGTTCCCATCCGAACCGCCGCCCACAGCGATCGACCGCAGCGGCGGGTGCCCGAGCCTGCCGGCGATCCGCTGGGCGCGGGCGTAGAGGTTCATCGAGTGCTTCGTCTCGAACGGCGGCCGGTTGATGCCCCCGCGCAGCAGCAGCTTCGCACCGGGGTGCTTCGGCTTGAGCATGCGCAGCGCGGCGTCGACGCGACGCTGCTCCTCAATCTGCACCGCACGGGAGTCGATGCCGACCTTCGCGGCAGCCGGCACCGTGTTCGTCGTCGTGCCCGAGCTCATGACGGTCGGCACCACCGAGGTGCCGGCTGAACGATCGCCGATCGTGAGGATATCGAGCACCTGGGCTGAGACCTCGGCGGTGGCATTGATGCCCTTCTCCGGCTCGACACCGGCATGCGAGGCACGGCCGCGCACTTCGAGCTCATAGATCGCCACACCCTTGCGCGCGATCTTGACTGCCCCGTCGGTGCCGCCGGATTCGAAGACGAGCGCGGCCTTCGCCCCGCGCGCCTCCTCCTCGATGAGTGAGCGCGAGGTGATCGAACCGAGCTCCTCATCACCGGTGATGAGCACCGAGACACCGTCGAGGCTGCCGCGGCGGGCCAGCAGCTGGCCGAGGGCGTGGAAGATGATGAGATCTCCGCCCTTCATGTCATCGGCACCCGGGCCGCGGATGATCCCGTCGATGAAGGAGAACGGCAACCGGCGGATCGTGCCCAGCGGCCACACCGTGTCGTGGTGGCCGATGAGCACCACCTCGCGCGGGCCCGAGCCGAAGCGCCAGAGTGCATGGGTGGCCTTGTCGATGCGGATGAGCCGGGCGGCGCTGCCGAGGTGGGAGGCGCCGATCTTCGAGACGAGACGGGCGCTGCGGGCCACCGCATCAGGATCCGCGGACGGGGATTCGCATTCGATGAGCTCCTCGAACTCGCGCAGGAAGCGATCCATATCTACGGCCACGTTCTCTCCAGGTCCTTTCGTCTCTCGGTGGGCGGTATGCGATGGCAGGCGGGGCTGCCGGGCAGCGGTGTGCGCTGCGCGCCGCCAGCTTCACTGTATCGCGCCGGCAGGTGTAGGCGCCGGAATGTCCTTTTGACGCTCGACTGAGTGAGCCGCTATCCTTGTCCAGGTTGCCTCCTTAGCTCAGTCGGCAGAGCGTCTTACTCGTAATAAGAAGGTCGCCGGTTCGATTCCGGCAGGAGGCTCTCTGATTGTCAGGAAACGCGCGGATGTCACCAGAAGACATGGGCGCGTTTCTGCTTTCTCACGTTGGGCCCGCAACGTGCGGCTTGATGCTCGAAAAGGCGGCGACGGCTGTAGAGACGGCTACTGCTGATCCGGTCCGTTCACTGAAGGGCTTTGTCGCCGAGCATCCCGTGGACCGGGAGCGCGTCGACGTGCACAAGGAGCGGATGCTCGCCGAGGTGCGTGTGTACCGGCTCCGCGAGCTTCGCGAGCAAGCTGGCCTAACACAGGCTCAGCTCGCGGAGCGCATCGGCGTAGGGCAGCGCCAGGTCTCCAAGATCGAGCGTGGCGACCTTGATAACGCAAAGGTTGGAACGATCCGCAGCTACCTTGAAGCAATCGGCGGTGGCCTGGCTATCGAGTACGTGCTGGGAGACCAGCGTATCCAAGTGGCCTGATCGAAGCCGACGCCGAACGCGTCTGGATCGCGTGAGTCGGCCTCATGTTCGAGCCATGTCCAGGGCTTTCAGCGCGACTGCAGCAGTTGCCGATCGGTCCAACTGATGTGGATGCAAAAGCAGCCGACCCCCGTTCCGCCATCACGCCCGCATCGCAGCCGGGGCTGCTCAACTGTGCGCCGGTGCGGTTGTCGGTGAGTCGATGTCATATGTGACACAGTCATGACACTTCGGCAATCGGTTCTGCTATGGTCGTCACCGTCCGCATCGAGCGGATCCTTGCAGACGGTGCGGATCATCTGCACCACAGCGTGCGGCGAACGTCCGCACTTTTTCTCGGATGAAGGGAGAGCCAGCGCGATGTTCCGCCTGCACCTGTTCTCCCGCCGCGTCATCGATCTGATGTACGTGTGCACCTCCGGTTGTTGCTCCTGATATCTCCACGCCGCCCCGGCATGACGAGCATTCCTATGCCCTGATCGGGCAGGAACCCCTGCTGCCTGTGCCGCCTGCGGCTGTCTGTCGCACGCCTGAGGTGCGCTGTCTGCGGCGCCATCCAGTGCCTGCGACGCGAATTCTCTCTCACCACTGCCGAACCGCCGCCCGGACACATCCGGCCAGCCTGTGATGTCAGGCCAGCCGGCGCCTCGGCTCTGCACAAAGGACTTCCATGATCATCACTGGACTTCTCGTCGGCCTCGTTCTGGGCTTCGTCTTCCAGCGTGGCCGCTTCTGCGTCACCGGAGCCTTCCGCGACATCTTCATCGCCGGCAGCACCCGCTGGTTCTCCGCGTTCATCCTGCTCATCGCCGTCCACGCCGTCGGCCTCATGGCACTCAACACGCTGGGCATCATCACCCTGGAGACCGACCCCTTCCCGTGGCTGGCCTCGATCGTCGGCGGCTTCGTCTTCGGGTTCGCCATCATCCTCGCCGGCGGCTGCGCCACCGGCACCTACTACCGCTCCGGCGAAGGACTCATCGGAAGCTGGTTCGCCCTCATCTTCTACGCTCTCTTCTCCGCGTTCATGAAGGCAGGACCGGCCGCCGGGTTCACCGAATGGATCCGCGGCATCACCCTCGAGCAGGGGTCCCTGCCGGCTACCTTCGGCCTCTCCCCATGGGTGTTCGCCGTTGTGCTGGCAGCTATCGCCGCAGCACTCGTCGTCCACCACCAGCGGAAAGCGAAGACCCCGCTGGCTGCCCTGCCGCCGCGCAAGTCCGGACTGGCCCACCTGCTGACCGAGAAGCGCTGGAACCCGTTCGCCACTGCTGTGGTCATCGGCATCATCGCCACGATCGCCTGGCCGCTCTCAGCCGCCACCGGCCGCAATGCAGGTCTGGGCATCACCACCCCGTCATCGAACCTCGCGCAGTACCTCACCACCGGTGACGTCGACCTCATCGACTGGGGTGTCATGCTCATCCTCGGCATCCTCACCGGCTCGTTCATTGCCGCCAAGGCCTCAGGCGAGTTCCGGCTGCGGGTGCCCGACGCACCCACCGTGGTCAAGTCGATCGGCGGCGGTGCGCTCATGGGCGTCGGTGCTGCGATCGCCGGAGGCTGCACTGTCGGCAACGCGATGGTCGAAACCGCCCAGTTCAGCTACCAGGGATGGGTCTCGCTCATCTTCATGATGCTCGGCACCGGGCTGGCAGCCAAGCTCACCATCAAACCCGCCACCGCCTCGGCGCCGGCCGCCCGCGTCAGCGCCTGACAGCCACCACATATCGAACCGGACAGCCACCACATATCGAAAAGGAGACCACCATGCAGCATGTGCTTGAGACCAACGGACTCGTCTGCCCATTCCCGCTCGTCGAGGCCAAAGACGCGATGAACGGCCTGCCGGCCGGTGACGAACTCGTCATCAACTTCGACTGCACGCAGGCAACCGAGTCGATCCCACAGTGGGCAGCCGACAACGGCTACCCGGTGACCCACTTCGACCGGACCGGCGAGGCCTCCTGGACCATCACCGTGCAGAAGGCCTGAGGGCCTCGGCGACGGAACCGGCGCTGGGCGC
>NZ_DLOD01000002.1:148778-216071 GCF_002479565.1 Brevibacterium sp. UBA7493
GCGCCCAGCGCCGGTTCCGTCTGTCGGACACGCAGCGAGACCCGGTAGGGTACGCAGTGAGGGTTTGAACCGAGGCAGGTGCGATGCAGATCAACGGCGACATCATTGTCGGAATCGACGGCTCCGAGGCGTCATGCGAAGCCGCAGCCTGGGCGCTGAAGGAATCCCGGCGCTCCGGCCAGCCGCTCAGGCTTGTCTCCGTCGCGGCCGCCGCCCGCCCCAAGTTCGCTGACCTCACCGAAGCCCGGCAGGCCGCCGAGACCGCACGCGCCGAGGTGGGCCGCAGGCTCACCGAGCTCATGGAAGGCCAGGAGACCCCGGCTGAGTTCACCACCGAAGTCCACGACGGCGACCCTGCTGAGGTGGTGGCCGAGCTGAGCGAGGACGCCGGTCTGCTCGTCATCGGCCACCACGGCTCCGACCAGCCGCCGACCGGCCGGATCGGCACCGTCAGCTCCGGACTGCCCGGCCACGCGCTCAGCCCCGTGCTCATCCACCGGGCCACCCGCGGCAGCGAATTCGACTCCGTCGATGTGCACCCGCGCGGTGAGGCCGGCGTCGTCATCGGCCTCGACACCTCCGACTACTCCGGAGTCGCTGCCCTCAACGCCGCCGGTTACGCGGCTGCGACGAACGCGACCCTGCACATCGTCGTCGGCACCGCCCCGCTTGATGGCGACGAGAAGGCCCGCGCCCAGACCGAACTCGACATGACCTGGCTGCGCTCGCACTTCCCGGGCCTGCGTGTCGACGCCGCCTACCACGACGCCGACCCCGTCGACCTGCTCATCGAACAGTCGAAGGATGCTGACCTGCTCGTCATGGGCAAGCGCGGCATCGGCCGGTTCGCCAGCATGCTCGCCCAGCTCGGCCGTACCACCTCGCAGGTCATGCCGCGTGCCGAATGCTCGCTGCTCGTCGTGCCCTTCCGCGACGATCCGAAGCTCGACGACCGCCGCCTGGCTGACTGAACAGGCTGCAGTTGCCCAGCCGCAGGTCCGCAGACGGGTGGGCGGTTCCCGGTAACCTGATCCCATGCTCACCCGCCTGCGTCTGCCCGCCTCACTGTCGCCTCGGCGCCGGGACCCGGCCCCCGGCCCGCTCGCCGCGCACCTGCGCGAAGCCTACGCCGCACTTGCCGCCGACCTGCCGGAAGAGTACCCGGCAGCCGCACTGGCCGACGCCGAGGCGGCGGTCGCCGAACTCGGAGACGCCCCCTTCGCACTCGGCCGGGACGGCATCGACACCGAGCGGGCCGACCTGCGCGAGATCCCGTTCGTCACCATCGACCCCCACGGTGCCACCGACCTCGACCAGGCGATGTTCCTCGAAGCCCTCGACACGGCTGAAGACGGGGCTGCCTTCCGTATCCGCTACGCGATCGCCGACGTCGGCCGGTTCATCACCCCTGGTGGGCCGCTCGATGCCGAGACCCACGCCCGGGGGCAGACGATCTACCTGCCCGACCGGCGCATCCCGCTGCACCCGGAGGTCATCTCCGAAGGCGCGGCCTCCCTGCTGCCCGGCGAGGACCGGGCCGCCTACGTCTTCACCGTCGAACTCGCCGCCGACGGCACGATCGCAGGCCAGGACCTCGGGCGCGCGGTCGTGCGCTCCCGTGCCCAGCTCGACTACGACACCATCCAAGCCGACGCCGATGCCGGCCGGCCGCTGCCCGAGGCGATCGCCGCGCTGCCGGCGATCGGCGCGGCCCTCAAGGCCGATGAAATCGCCCGCGGCGGCATCGACCTTGCGATCCCCGACCAGGAGGTCACCGAGACCAACGGCGATTACACGCTCAGCTACCGGCCCAGGCAGGGCATTGAGGATGACAACGCGCAGATCAGCCTGCTCGCCGGCCGGGTCGCAGCCGATTTCATGCTGCGCGCCGGCCACGGGGTGCTGCGCACGATGCCGCGCCCGGATGAGGAGACTATCGAGGCATTCCTCGCCATCGTCGCAGGCCTTGGCTTCGATGCCGCAGCGCCGTACCAGGCCGTCATCCGCAGCATCGGTCACCAGGAGCGCAATCCGCGTGCGCTGGCCGTCCACTACGCCTCACCCTCGCTGTTCCGGGGTGCAGGCTACACGCTCATCGGTGCGGAGACCGGTGCGAATGAGCTGCTGCAGGCCGCCGTCGGCGCACCCTATGCGCACACGACCGCTCCGCTGCGCCGGCTCATCGACCGCTACGTGCTGCCGATCGCTGAAGCCGCCTGCCGGGACGCCGATGCCCCGGCGTGGGCGCTCGGCGGGCTGGTCGAGCTGCCTGCGGTGATGAAGGAGACCGGCCGGCTGGCCGGCCAGATCGACAAGCAGGTCATCGAATACACCGAAGCCCGACTGCTCGCCGAACGCACCGGCGAGGTCTTCGACGGGGTCGTCGTCGGCTCGCGGACCACGAAGGACGGCACCCAGCTCGTCGAGGTGCATGTGCCCGAACCTGCCGTTGTTGTGTGGGCTGCCGGCAGGGCGCAGGTGGGCGAGCCGGTGCAGATCCGGCTGCGCTCAGCTGAACCGGAGACAGGCGTGCTGTACTTCGACGTCGTCACCTGAGCCGCAGCTGCAACCCGGAGGCAACGGGTTGAGCCGCCGCTTCAGCTGCGGGCCGGCAGCTGAAGCGAGGCGCGCGCACCGGTGAGCAGCTGGACGCGGACGATGTCGCGGTCGATGCGGCGGGCGACATAGGGCGTCGAGTTGATCATGCCGAACACGGCATGAACCCGCACTGTCGCCTCATCAAGGCTGAGTGCCGGGTCGAAGACGGTGACCTGCTCGGCCCACAGGGTCACGTACTGCCGCTGCAGCTGCCGCACCCGGCGGCGGGCCGCATCGGGCAGCGCGGTGAAGTCACGGTCCTGAATCCGGATGAGCTCTGGTTCGCCGAGGGCGAAGTCGACATGGAAGTCGATGAGCTGGCCGATGAGCGCAGCCGCGCCCGAGGTGCCGGTCGCCTCGGCCAGCAGCTCGCGGCCGCCGGTGTGCAGGTATTCGGAGATCCCGACGAGCAGCTCGATGAGGATCGCTTCCTTCGACGCGAAGTGCCGGTAGACCGCAGGCCCGGAGATCCCGGCCCCGGTGCCGATGTCCTCGATGCCGACAGCGTGGAAGCCGCGCCGGGCGAACAGCCCTTTGGCCGCCTGCAGGATCGCCTCGCGGCGCTGAGCCTTCGCAGCAGCGCGCACACCACCGCTGGGGGAGTGGGTGGCAGCCGGGACAGCAGAGGCGTTCATGGCCGACAGCCTAACTCAGTGAGTCACCGCTAACCGAATCATCTCAGCGTCGCCGGAGCAGATGCCCTCAGCGCCGCCGGAATCGATGCCCTCAGCGGCAGGAGTTCGCGTGCGGATCAGTGCGGGCGCTTCCAGTTGTGCGCGGTGGGCGGTGCGGCACCCCGGTAGGTCATGCCGGATTCAGCGGCGGTGAAGAAGCGCAGATCTCCCAGCGGCATGCGGGCCTCGGGGCTCGGATGGGACAGCGCGGCGATCATCTCGCAGGCGCGGTCCTGTCTGCGCATCATGCGTGTGAAGCTCAGAATGACGCCCACTCCGCAGGCGATGAGCGGAATGGTGACGACGGCGATGCTGATGATGCCCGCGACGATCTGCCCGCCGCCGAAGAAGATCGGCGGCGCGGCGACAGCTGGGACGATGCACAGGGTACTGGCGGCGACGCAGATCTTCCAGTCATCGGGTTGGTATCCGCCGTGGAAGTTCGGCAGGCCGTCAACGCCGCGGGCCAACCGTCCAGGCTGGCTGCTGGCCCATTCGAGCACTGTCTCGATGACCCTCGCCTGGTATCGGTCAACTGCCCGCATTTCGACGCCGCGACTGACGGTTGCCGCGATGAGGATGCAGAAGCCGGCGACCACCGCCGCCCCGCCGATGGTGCCGCCGGAGCCGGGGGAGCGGTGATCGAGCCAGAACGCGAGCGCGATCACCGCCCAGGAGGCGACCCACAGCCAGATCAGCGTCATCGTCACACGCCTGAGGAGTCGGCTGCGCCGCCAGGCGCCTCCGCAGGTGGCAGCGAGGACGGCCTGCAGCTGACGGGCCTCCGCCTCGCGCACAGCATCCGGGCTGGGTGCGGCAGCTTCGGCGCGACGCGCCTGCGCCAGCTCGGCGACAGCCCGGCCGCGGTCGGTGATTCCGAGGGCGCGGGACAGCTGGGCGTCGCTGAGCGCGGCGACCATCAGCTGGGCATCAGCGTGGGAGGTGTCCATGACTCCACACTATGACCCTGTCACCGTGTCAAACGGTGCACGCATGTGGCAGGACTGCCACTGCCGGAGGGCCGGGCGGCCGCGGGTGTCAGCCGGCAGCAGTGCACGCCGCCACAAATGCTGGCGGCAGCTGTGTTGTCCCTCACGTGAATCGTTCGCTACCATAAGACTCGGTTAACGATCATTAACTGAACTGTCGGGAGATCACATATGCCAGTCATCGGCTCACCGGTCAATCCCGCCACTGCAGAGGCCAACGCATCCGCCCACGCTGAGCTCATCGCCGAGCTGCGCCAGCGGATCGAAGCCACTGCCCACGGCGGCTCTGAGAAGTCACGCGAGAAGCACCTCGCGCGCGGCAAGCTGCTGCCGCGTGACCGCGTCGAGAACCTCCTCGATCCCGGTTCGCCGTTCCTGGAGCTCTCCCCGCTGGCCGCCGGCGGCATGTACGACGACGCCAGCCCGGGAGCGGGCATCATCACCGGCATCGGCCGGGTTGCCGGGCGCGAATGCGTCATCGTCGCCAACGTCGCCACGGTCAAGGGCGGCACCTACTATCCGATGACGGTCAAGAAGCACCTGCGCGCTCAGGAAGTCGCACGCGAGAATCGCCTGCCCTGCATCTACCTCGTCGACTCCGGCGGGGCGAACCTGCCCAACCAGGACGACGTGTTCCCTGACCGCGACCACTTCGGCCGGATCTTCTACAACCAGGCGACCCTCTCAGCCGCCGGGATCCCGCAGCTGGCCGCCGTCATGGGCTCCTGCACCGCCGGTGGGGCCTACGTCCCGGCGATGGCCGACGAATCGATCATCGTCCACGAACAGGGCACGATCTTCCTCGGCGGCCCGCCCCTGGTCAGGGCCGCCACCGGCGAGGTCGTCACCGCCGAAGAGCTCGGCGGCGGCACCCTGCACTCCCGCACCTCCGGTGTCACCGACCACCTGGCCGCCAATGACTCCCACGCTCTGGAGATCATGCGCGACATCGTCGCCACCCTCGGGCCCAAGGACGCCCCGGCCTGGCAGCGCACCGAACCCGAGGCGCCGGCTTATGACCCGGCCGAACTCACCCAGGTCGTCCCGACCGACTCGAAGGTCCCCTACGACGTCCACGAGGTCATCGCCCGGATCGTCGACGGCTCGAAGTTCCACGAATTCAAAGCCGAATACGGCACTACGCTCATCACCGGCTTCGCCCGCATCGACGGCCACCCCGTGGGCATCATCGCCAACAACGGCGTGCTGTTCGGCGAATCGGCGATGAAGGGTGCCCACTTCATCGAACTGTGCGATCAGCGCGACACCCCGCTGCTGTTCCTGCAGAACATCTCCGGCTTCATGGTCGGCCGCGACTACGAAGCCGCCGGCATCGCCAAGCACGGCGCCAAGATGGTCAACGCCGTGGCCACCGCCCGGGTGCCGAAGTTCACCGTCGTCATCGGCGGCTCCTATGGTGCTGGCAACTATTCGATGTGCGGGCGCGCCTACAGCCCGCGCTTCCTGTGGATGTGGCCCAACGCCCGCATCTCCGTCATGGGCGGTGAGCAGGCCGCCAGCGTGCTGGCCACCGTGCGCCGCGATGCCATCGAGGCCCGCGGCGAGGACTGGCCGGCTGAGGCGGAAGCCGAGTTCAAGGCCCCGATCCTCGACCAGTACGAAGCCCAGGGCAACCCGTACTACTCAACCGCCCGCCTGTGGGACGACGGCATCATCGAACCCGCCGACACCCGCCAGGTGCTCGCACTGGCCCTCGAGGCCTGCCGGTATGCGCCCCTTGCCCGCCCGCTCGACGCGCCAGGCTATGGCGTCTTCAGGATGTGATGACCGTGAAGCTCTTCGACACAATCCTCATCGCCAACCGCGGCGAGATCGCCCTGCGCGTCATCCGCACGTGCCGGCGCCTGGGCATCCGCACCGTCGCCGTGTACTCCGATGCCGACGCCGAGGCCGCCCACACCCTGGCAGCCGATGTCGCCGTGCACCTCGGCCCGGCTGCCGCGAACGAGTCCTACCTCGTCATCGACAAGGTCATCGCCGCCGCCCAGGCCACCGGTGCGCAGGCGATCCATCCCGGTTACGGCTTCCTGTCTGAGAATCCCACGTTCGCCCGCGCATGCGAAGAGGCCGGCATCGTGTTCCTCGGCCCGACGGCCGATGCGATCGAGACGATGGGGGACAAGATCACCGCCAAGCAGGCGGTCGCCAGCCACAACGTGCCGCTCGTGCCCGGCGTGTCCGAAGGCGGGCTGAGCAATGAGCAGCTGGCCGCCGAGGCGGTGAAGATCGGCTTCCCGGTCCTCATCAAGCCCTCGGCAGGAGGCGGCGGCAAGGGCATGCACGCCGTGTTCGAGGAATCCGAGCTCGCAGACAGGCTCGCAGCTGCCCGCCGTGAGGCGGCCAGCTCGTTCGGCGATGACACCTTGTTCCTCGAGCGCCTCGTCGCCACCCCGCGCCACATCGAGGTGCAGGTGCTCGCCGATGAGCACGGCAACGTCATCCACTTAGGCGAACGCGAATGCTCTCTGCAGCGCCGCCACCAGAAGGTCATCGAAGAGGCCCCGTCGGCGCTGCTCGATGAGGAGACCCGCGCCCGCATCGGCGAGGCCGCCTGCAGCACCGCCCGCTCGGTCGGCTACCGCGGCGCCGGCACAGTCGAGTTCATCGTCGCCGCCGATCAGCCCGATGAGTTCTTCTTCATGGAGATGAACACCCGCCTGCAGGTCGAGCACCCGGTGACCGAAGAGGTCACCGGCATCGACCTCGTCGAATGGCAGATCCGGATCGGCGCCGGTGAGGAGCTCAGTCTCACCCAGGACGACATCACTCTGGACGGCCACTCGATCGAGGCCCGCATCTACGCTGAGGATCCCTCCCGCGGCTTCCTGCCCACCGGCGGGCAGGCCATCGACGTCATCACCCCGGCAGGGGAGGGCATCCGCGTCGATGCCGGATTGGCCGCCGGTCAGTTCATCGCCTCGGACTACGACCCGATGATCGCCAAGCTCATCGTCCACGCCCCTAACCGGGCCAGTGCGGTGCAGAAGCTCATCGCCGCGCTCGGCCGCACCGCAGTGCCGGGGATCGTGACGAACATCGACTTCCTGCGCACACTCATGAGCCGTGACGACGTCAAGGCAGGCGAGCTCGACACCGGGCTGATCGACCGGATGAGCGAAGACGAACTCGCCCACACCCCAGCCGAGCTCGACCTGCTCTTCGCCGCCGCGGCGATCATCGAACGCGAGCAGCGAGCCGCGACCGCCGCCGGCGCGGTGACCGTCGACGGGGCCGACCCAGCCGGCGCCTCGGCGTGGGACCGGCCGACCGGCTGGCGCACCTCGCGCCCGGTCGAGGTCACGGTGCCGCTCGTGCACGCCGGAACCGCACACGAAGCGATCTGGCGCGGCGAGCAGGTGCGCTGGTCTGCAGACGGCCAGTGCCGCCTCGTCAGCGGCGGGCGCACCCACCGTGCGCGAGTCGCCGTCAGCGGCGAGAGCGTCTGGGTGATGAGCGAACGCGGCATCTTCGCCTTCACCCGTCCGCAGGCCGACACCGCCCTTGACCCCGGTGCCGCCGGGGCCGACATCACCGCCCCGATGCCAGGCGCGGTCATCGATGTGCGCGCCGCAGACGGCGCCGAGGTGACCGCCGGCACGCCGGTCGTCGTCGTCGAGGCGATGAAGATGGAGCATGTGCTCACCGCCCCCGCCGACGGGATCGTGCACCTGAAGACCCAGGTCGGCACCCAGGTCGCACTCGACGAGGTGCTCGCCACCATCGTCGACACTGACGCAGAAGAAGACAACCAGACTGACAGTAAGGAAGAATCATGACGCAGACATTCACCCCCGGCATGCTGCCCGAGGAGTATGAGGACCTGCGCCTGCAGGTCGCCAAATTCACCGACACTGAGGTCGCGCCGGTCAGCGCCGAACTCGATGAGAAGCGCGAGTTCCCGTATGCGCTGGTGAAGAAGATGGGCCAGATGGGCCTGTTCGGCCTGCCGTTCGACGAGGAGTACGGCGGCATGGGCGGCGACTACTTCGCCCTGTGCCTGGCGATCGAGGAGATCGCCCGGGAGAACCAGTCACTGGCCATCACCCTCGAAGCCGCCGTGTCGCTCGGTGCGATGCCGATCTACCGCTTCGGCACTGAGGAGCAGAAGCGCGAATGGCTCCCGCAGCTCACCGACGGCTCCGGCCTGGCCGCCTTCGGGCTGACCGAGCCGGAGGCCGGATCCGATGCCGGTGGGACGAAGACGAAGGCGACGCTGGCTGACGGTGAGTGGACGATCAACGGCGGCAAGTGCTTCATCACCAACTCCGGCACCGACATCACCCGGCTCGTCACCGCCACCGCGGTCACCGGCACCCGCACCGGCCGCGACGGCACGGAGAAGCCGGAGATCTCGACGATCATGATCCCATCGGGCACCCCGGGTTTCACCGTCGAGCCGAAGTACGACAAGGTCGGCTGGAACTCCTCGGACACCCACCCGCTGACCTTCGAGGACGTCAAGGTCCCGGAAGAGAACCTGCTCGGTGAGCGCGGCCGCGGCTACGCGAACTTCCTGCGCATCCTTGATGAGGGCCGCATCGCTGTCGCTGCACTGTCGACCGGTGCTGCACAGGGCTGTGTCGATGAGTCGGTCAGGTACGCCAAGGAGCGCACCTCCTTCGGCAAGCCGATCTCCGAGTACCAGGGCATCTCGTTCAAGATCGCCCGCATGGAGGCCCGTGTTGTGGCCGCCCGTGCAGCCTACTATCTGGCCGCCTCGCGGATGATCGCAGGGCTGCCGTTCAAGAAGGAGGCCGCGATCGCGAAGATGATCGCCGGCGACGCCGCGATGGACAACGCCCGCGACGCCACCCAGATCCACGGCGGCTACGGCTTCATGAACGAATACCTCGTCGCCCGCCACTACCGCGACTCGAAGATCCTCGAGATCGGTGAGGGCACCACCGAGGTGCAGCTCATGCTCATCGCCCGCGACCTCGGGCTGTGAGGCCGAAGGGTCAGTGATGCAGGCCGGCTGCGGCTGAAGCCCAGCAGACAAGCGGGGTCGTGACGAATCGTCGCGGCCCCGCTTCGTCGCGTCAGCACCACGCAGCGCGGGCGGAGTCCGCACCGGCGTCGGTGGGGTTGTCCGTGCATGGTGCGACTCTTGAGGAAAGAGGCTTCATGTAGAAGACCCGGACACAGAAGGAGAAAGCCATGTCTGCCCAGATCACTGCGATCACCGTCGGTTTGGTTGCAACCGTTGCGCTTCTGGTGACTCTCTACGCTGCCTGAGCGCCGATGTGGGGGCAGGTCGTGCTCCTGGTGTTTGCGGCAGTGCAAGCCCTCGCACTGTTGCTGTGGATGAATGATCAGCGACGCAAGCGCAAACAATGACCGAGCGTAATCTAGCTGCCGGCGAAGCGGCGGAGTTGAGATATGTGCCGCCCACGACTCTTTCGCGGTGCACACGGCCAGCGCGCGACGCGCGGACCGGCCGCGCGCTCGGCTGGCGATGAGAGGCGACCGACGAATGCCGCAGGTGTTCGCAGTCTGGACGCTGTCTTCCTGCGGTGGCCGCGGCTCAGAGTCTCGCGTCTGACCAGCTGTTAGTCAGCGTGGTCAACCCCAGAACACACAGACCTCATCACGGTCGATGCAGTGCAGTGCTGAGTTGATGTCCGGGCCGGGCGTGAAGAGGTCGTAATATCTCCAGCGCTGGTTCCCGTCCATCCAGTAGATCGACCATTCGCCACGGCTGGCGGTGTACCGCAGGCGCGCAAAGGTCTGTTCTATCCAGCCGGGCTGCGAGCTTGATCCACCGGGCCACAGATCCCACAGGCTGATGGTGACGTGGAGACGTGACGGTGTGCAGGTCACACGCATCGCGTCTCTTGACTCCTCAGGAGACTGGTTGAGGCACCATTCTTCGATGCGTCGGAGATCCTGTTCCGGTATCACCATGTCGCAACGGTAGCAGGGCAGTGGAAACGCGCGGTGGCGTCACGGAGCTCAGGAACCCTTGAGGTACCCGACGAGAAGCGCGGCGGTCCCGCGCGCGTGCTCGAGTGCCGCATGCTCAGCTTCCAACGGATTCCCGTTCAGCACCGCTTCCAGAATCGCGCGGTGCTGTTCATTGGAGTGCGCGAGGTTCGTCGTGATCATCGGGATGCGATCGAGCATCGCGTTGACCCGGTCGCGCACCTCGGCGGCCGCCTTGTGCAATGAGGGGATGCCGGTCAGCTCAGCGATTGCGAGGTGGAATCGAGAATCGAGCTGACGATACTGGCCCGGCTCGGCGGTGTCACAGGCATCGCAAGCTTCGCGCAGGTGCCGGCGCTGCTCGCCGGTCAGTGGCGCTTCTGCAGCGAGTCGAGCGGCTGCGGCATCCAGCACTGCTCGGAACTGCAGTGCATCGTTGAGTTCGGATTCGTCGATCGGTCGATGCAGTTCATGGTCTGCTGGCAGTCCAATAATGAATGCTCCACCGTAGCGTCCGCGCTTGATGTCAAGGACACCTGTCTCCTGCAGCTCGTGGAGGACGTCGCGCAGCGTAGCTCGTGAGACTCCAAGGCTTTCAGCGAGCTCCCGTTCGGCTGGGAGCTTTTCACCCACCATGTACTGGCCAAGGCTGATGGCGCGCAGCAAGCGAGACAGGGTCTCTTCAAAGACATTGCCGGTGCGTACCGTGCGGATGCTGCTCACCTGTGTCTGCCCCTCTTCCGAAGTGTCTGCCTCTCAATGAAAGTATACGGAACCCTTGACACCGGCGTGTGATCGGGATTACATTCTCATCAGTTCAATGGTTTGTAAACAGACCAATTAAATAGTTTTTGGGCAGGGGTCCTGATGAAGCAAAGAGTTGAGTACGGCAGCGTTGCCGACAACTACATGGAGAAGCGCCAGCTGCGCAGTGGAGCAGCCGGATGGATCCTGCTGGCAGGTCTTGGCGTCGCATATGTGATCTCCGGGGACTTCTCCGGATGGAACCTGGGCCTGGCCGAAGGTGGCTGGGGCGGACTTGCCATCGCGTTCTGCCTGATGGGCATCATGTATGTGTGCATGACCCTTGGGCTGGCGGAATTGTCTTCGACACTGCCGACCGCTGGAGCAGGCTACGGCTTCGCTCGGAGGGCCCTTGGTCCGCTCGGAGGTTTCGCCACCGGAACCGCGATCATCATCGAATACACGATGGCGCCAGCAGCGATCTCCACGTTCATCGCAGGTTATGTACAAGCCCTCGGTATCCTCCCGGAAAGCGTCCCCAACTGGGTCATCTACCTCGCCGCCTATCTCATCTTCGTCGGCATCCACCTCTGGGGAGTCGGCGAAGCGCTGCGCTTGATGTTCCTCATCACCGCCATTGCAGTCATTGCCCTCCTCGCCTTCGTCTTCGGCATGATCTGGCACGTGGAACCGGCCAACATGTTCAACATCGCGCCTGATGGATCACTCGGATCCAGCGAGTTCCTTCCCTTCGGGGTCTCCGGGGTGCTGGCATCGCTCGTCTTCGGCATCTGGTTCTTCCTTGCCGTTGAAGGCGTGCCGCTCGCCGCCGAAGAATCCGCTAACCCCAAGCGCGACATGCCGCGGGGAATCCTCACCGCGATGGGGCTGCTGGTTGTATTCGGTGCGCTCATGCTCATCATCGTCCCCGGCACGGCTGGCGCAGATGCCATGGGCGTGTCCGATAACCCGCTGCCGGAAGCAGTGCGGACCGTGTATGGAGAGAACTCGGCGCTGGCAACGTTCGTCAACTGGGCCGGTCTCGCAGGCCTCATCGCCAGCTTCTTCTCGATCATCTTCGCCTATTCGCGTCAGCTCTTCGCTCTTTCGCGCGCTGGCTATCTGCCGAAGTTCTTGTCGCTGACTGGTAAGCGCAAGACGCCCTACATGGCGCTCATCATCCCGGGCACCATTGGCTTCGCTCTCGCTGTCGCAACCGGTGGAGACGGTGGAATCCTGCTGAATGTAGCCGTGTTCGGCGCAACGGTCTCCTACGTCCTGCTCAACCTCTCCCACGTTGTCCTGCGGTTCAAGGAACCGCACCTTGAGCGGGGATACCGCACACCCGGTGGAGCAGTCACCACGACCATCGCACTGGTTCTGGCTTCCGTCGCCGTCGTCGCAACCTTCTTCGTCGACATCGTCGCTGCAGGGATCGCTGCCGCCGTATTCCTCGTATTCCTCGCATACTTCTGGTTCTACTCGCGCCACCACCTTGTTGCGAAAGCTCCGGAAGAGGAATTCGCCCAGATCGCCGAAGCCGAATCGGGTCTGCACTGACGATCGGCACACCTCGACACACTGACCAACCCCACGGAAGGATCTCAATGACCGCGCCCACAGGATTCGGGGACCCGCAGCGGGTCACCACCGGTTCGAACCCAGCACCAGCCCTCACGCGCGAGGACCTCATCGGCCTCGTCGACGAAGGAACGATCGACACCGTCGTCGTCGCGTTCACCGACGTGCAAGGGCGGCTGCAGGGGAAGCGGCTCGGAGCGCGCTTCTTCGTCGACGACGCCATTGACCACGGTTCGGAAGGATGCAATTACCTCCTCGCCGTCGATGTCGACATGAACACCGTCGATGGTTACGAAATGTCGTCGTGGAGCACCGGTTACGGTGACCTCGTCATGAAACCGGATCTCTCGACACTGCGGCTCATCCCTTGGCAGCCGGGAACTGCGCTCGTCACCTGCGACATCGAATGGACCAACGGTGAGCCCGTCGTCGCCAGCCCGCGGCAGATCCTCGCGGCCCAGGTGAAGCGACTCGAAGAGCGCGGTCTCAAGGCTTTTGCCGGCACTGAGCTGGAGTTCGTCACCTTCGACACCAGCTATGAGGAGTCCTTCAACCGCGGCTATCGCGACCTCACTCCGTCGAACCAGTACAACGTCGACTACTCGCTGTTGGGTACCGCCCGCATCGAGCCGTTGCTGCGCGACATCCGCAACTCGATGGCCGGGGCAGGCATGTACGTCGAAAGCGCCAAGGGCGAATGCAACCTCGGCCAGCACGAGATCACCTTTAAGTACGACGAGGCGATCCGCTCCTGCGACAACCATGCCGTGTACAAGAACGGGGCGAAGGAGATCGCCTCCCAGCACGGCAAGGCGATCACGTTCATGGCGAAGTTCAACGAACTCGAAGGCTCGTCCTGCCACGTGCACCTGTCCTTCCGCGGACTCGACGGCGAACTCGCCATGGCCGGTGACGACGAGCACGGATTCACCCCGCTCATGGGCCAGTTCATCGCCGGCCAGCTCGCCTGCATCGAAGACTTCACCTACTTCCACGCCCCGAACATCAACTCCTACAAACGCTTCGTCGAAGGCTCATTCGCCCCGACAGCCGTCGCGTGGGGCTTCGACAACCGCTCGTGCGCCTTCCGCGTCGTCGGCTCCGGCCCGTCGCTGCGCGTCGAGTGCCGCGTCGGAGGCGCCGACCTCAACCCGTACCTCGCCGTCGCCTCGCTCATCGCCGCCGGCATCCACGGCATCGACAACGAGCTCGAACTCCCGCCTGTGACCGACGGCAACGCCTACGCCTCCGACGCCCGCCGCCTGCCGACGAATCTGCGCGACGCCCGCGACCGCCTGGCGAATTCCGAGATCGCCCGCGAGGCATTCGGCGAGGACGTCATCAAGCACTATGTCAACGCCGCGAACGTCGAGATCTCGCAGTTCGAGGCCGCCGTGACCGATTGGGAGCGCTTCCGTGGCTTCGAACGGCTCTGACGCGCCCGAGGCGGCGGTCCCGCCGCGGATCGGGATCACGACGTACATGCAGCCGGCTGACTGGAGTCACTGGCGCGGAGTCGAGGCGGCCCTCATCCCGGCCGAATACGTCCGCATGGTCACCGCGGCCGGCGGCGTGCCGATCCTGCTGCCGCCGCACGGCACCCACCCGTCGATGCTCGACGCGGTCGACGGGCTGCTCATCTCCGGAGGAGCAGACGTCGGCCCGGAGACCTACGGCGCTCAGGCCCACCCGACGACCGCCGCACAGTCATGGCGGGACGAACATGAGTTCGCTCTGCTGGCCGAAGCCCGCGACCGAGGCATGCCGGTGCTCGGCATCTGCCGCGGGATGCAGGTCATCAACGCGGCATTCGGCGGCACGCTGCACCAGCACCTGCCCGAGATTCTCGGCCACTCCGACTATCAGCCTGCCCCGGGCGTCTACGGCGAGGTGACCGTTCAGATCGAACCGGGCTCCACTGCTGCCGCGCTGCTCGGGGCTGAGACGACGGCACCATGCTTCCACCACCAAGCCGTCGACCGCCTCGCCCCCGGACTGCACGTCACCGGGCGGGCCGCCGACGGGACGATCGAGATCCTCGAGCCGGCCGCCGCCTCGGGAACGGAAGCGCAGAGCGGTGAAATCGCGCTGCCCGGCAGCGGCTGGCTGCTCGCCGTGCAATGGCATCCCGAACACAACAGCGCTGATGCGCGCGTCGTCACAGGACTCGTCGCCGCAGCCCGCAGCTACCGCACCGATATGTCCGGAGGAGGACAATGAGCACCTACGAGGTCATCAACCCCGCCACAGCCGAAGCGATCCGCACCGTCGAGCTGGCCGATGTCGCAGCCGTCGATGATGCGATCGAACGCGCCCAGCGGGCGTTTGAGCAGTGGCGGGCCGTCGCGCCGAGCGACCGCGCCCGCCTGCTGCGCCGCTTCGCCGCCGTGGTCGACGAGCACATCGACGAGCTCGCCGAGCTCGAAGTGGCGAACTCGGGGCACACGATCTCCAACGCCACCTGGGAAGCCGGCAACGTCCGTGACGTGCTGGAATACTCCGCCGCCGCTCCCGAACGTCTCTTCGGCCGGCAGATCCCGGTCGACGGAGGCATCAACATCACCTTCGCCGAGCCTCTCGGCGTCGTCGGCGTCATCGTGCCGTGGAACTTCCCGATGCCGATCGCCGCATGGGGATTCGGCCCAGCGCTGGCCGCCGGCAACACCGTCGTGCTCAAGCCTGCCGAGGTGACCCCGCTGACGGCTATGCGGATCGGTGAGCTCGCACGCGAAGCCGGCATCCCCGAGGGCGTGCTCACGATCCTGCCGGGCAAGGGCTCGGTCGTCGGCGAGCGGTTCGTCACCCACCCCGGCGTGCGCAAGGTCGTCTTCACCGGGTCGACCGAAGTCGGCAAGCGGATCATGGCCGGCTGCGCCGACCAGGTGAAGAACCTCACCCTGGAACTCGGCGGCAAGAACGCCAATATCGTCTTCCCCGACGCCGACCTCTCAGCCGCAGCCGCCGCAGCACCCGGCGGTGTGTTCGACAACGCCGGCCAGGACTGCTGCTCCCGCTCCCGGCTGCTTGTCCACGCGGACGTGTTCGACGACTTCCTCAGCGAGCTCAAAGACGCCGTCAGCGGGTTCCGGTGCACTGACCCGACGGACCCGGACGCGGACATGGGGCCGCTTGTCACCGCCGCCCACCGCGATTCCGTCGCAGCCTATGTCGACGGTGCCGAGGTGGCGTTCCAGGGTGAGTGCCCGACCGGCCCGGGATTCTGGTTCCCGCCGACGGTCATCACCCCCAATGACATCACCGCCCGTGACTTCAACGAGGAGATCTTCGGCCCCGTGCTGTCCGTGGTGCCGTTCCGCTCAGAGTCCGAGGCAGTCTCGATCGCGAACAACACCGAGTACGGACTCTCCGGTTCGATCTGGACCCGTGATCTCGACCGGGCGATCCGCGTCTCCCGGTCCGTCGAAGCCGGCAACCTGTCGGTCAACTCCCACTCATCGGTGCGGTACTGGACGCCGTTCGGCGGCTACAAGCAGTCCGGCCTCGGCCGGGAGCTCGGCCCCGATGCGGTCGCCGCCTTCACCGAGACGAAGAACGTCTTCATCGCAGTCGGCCCAGCCTCGGACTGACCGCGCTGACCTGATCCCAACAGCATTCCCTGACAGAAGGAGAACTCCGTGAACACACCAGTCGTCGCCGGCCGGATGGACGGCAAAGTCTGCGTCATCACCGGTGGGGCCTCGGGCATCGGCCTGGCGAGTGCCCGCCGCTTGGCATCCGAAGGCGCCACCGTCGTCATCGCCGACCTTGACGAAACCCGCGGCCGGGAGGTCGCCGAGGAGCTCGGCGGACTCTTCGTCCGCACGAATGTCGCCGACGAAGACAGCGTCAAGGCACTGTTCGAGCAGACAGTCGCCGCGTATGGACGCGTCGATGTGGCCTTCAACAACGCAGGCATCAACCCGACTGAGGACAACTCGATCCTCACCACCGGGATCGAGGCGTGGGCGAAGGTGCAGACCGTCAACCTCACATCGGTCTACCTGTGCTGCAAGTACGCCCTTGAGCACATGGTCAAGCAGAAGTCCGGCTCGATCATCAACACTGCCTCCTTCGTCGCCCTGCTCGGCGCGGCAACCTCGCAGATCTCATACTCCGCATCGAAGGGCGGAGTGCTGTCGATGAGCCGCGAACTCGGCGTGCAATTCGCCAAGGAGGGCATCCGCGTCAACGCGCTCTGCCCCGGACCGGTCAACACGCCGCTGCTCGAAGAGCTCTTCGCCAAGGACCCGGAGCAGGCGCAGCGCCGCCTCGTCCACGTCCCGCGCGGACGCTTCGGCGAGCCCGAGGAGATCGCCGCCGCCGTGGCCTTCCTCGCCAGCGACGACGCCTCCTTCGTCAATGCTGCGACGTTCACGGTCGACGGCGGGATCTCAGCGGCATACGTCACCGCTGAGTGACACTCCCGCACACGCCCGCCGCCTGAGAGCACACCGCTCCCGAGGCGGCGGGCGCGTCTGCGTCTCGGGCCGCCACTCGGCGGGCGGCCGGCGCCTCGGGCCCGGTGGCCGGTCGTGCTTGAATGGTGACGATGACTGCCACGTTGCTCCTCCTCGCCGGGCTCGCGCTGCTCGATGCCACGAGCATCGGCACACTCGGCATTCCGCTGTGGATGCTGCTGGCCCAAAGGGTGCGCATCAGTCTCGTCTTCGTCTACCTCTTCGTACTCGCCGGGTTCTACTGGCTGGTCGGCATCGCGCTGTACTACGGCGGGCTGGCGGCCTTCAGCTGGATCGGCGAATGGTCAGCCATCCCGTGGATCGAGCTCATCCTCGGCGTCATCTGCCTCGCCTCGGCATTCCTGCCCCGCAGGCTGTGGGAGGGCCAGGTGGGCTTCGCGAACCGATTCCAGGACAAGGTGGCCGTCACCGGCACCTTCGCCACCGCCTCGGGCCTGGCGCTCATCGCCGGTCTCATCGAGATCACCGGCATGTACCCCTACCTGGCCGGCATCGGCGTCGTCATCAACAAGGGCCTGCCCGGCGTCCTGACGCTGGCAGCCTACGCGGTGGTCATGGTGCTGCCGGCGCTCATCCTCACGCTCATGCGGCTGCTGGTCCATGAGCGGATCGAGCCTGCGCTCGCCGGTTTCCGCGCCTGGGTTGAGCGCAACACCGGAACTGTCACCGCGGTGACCTTCTTTGTCATCGGCGTGCTGCTCATCTTCGACGCGGTGGTCAATCGGTTCGGGTGGATCGGGTAGCGCGGCAGATAGGCTGAAGGGACGCGCATGAACAGCGCTGACCACGGAAACGGAGGACCTATGCCCATCGACGCGCCGCTCACCTCAGCCGAGATCGACCGCCAGCTCAGCACCTTGCTGCCGCAGCTCGAAGAAGAGTACCGGGAGTTCCACGCGCATCCAGAACTGTCGATGCAGGAGGAATGGACCGCCGCCCGCATCGAGGAGCACCTGCGCGCCCTCGACCTGACACCGCAGCGCTTCGGCGGCACCGGCGTCGTCGCCGTCATCGACAACGGCACCGGACCGGTGGTCGCCTACCGGGCGGACACCGACGGCCTGCCGATCGCCGAGGACACCGGCCTCGACTACGCCTCGACCGCCCGGGGCACCCTGCCCGACGGTACCGAATCACCGGTCATGCACGGCTGCGGGCACGACACCCACATCACCGTGGCGCTCGGCATCGCCCGGCTTTTGACCGCAAACCGCGGGGCCTGGTCCGGCACCGTCGTGATGATCTTCCAGCCCGGAGAGGAGACCGGCCAGGGCGCACTCGCGATGCTCAACGACGGGCTGTGGGATCAGGTGCCCAGGCCGCAGGCCGTCTACGGCCAGCATGTGTGGCCCGGCCGGGCCGGCCACGTCAGCCTGTCGGTCGGCACTGCGATGGCGATGTCGGACTGCCTGCGCGTGACAGTGCACGGCAAGCAGGCGCACGGCTCCCAGCCCGAGGCGGCGATCGACCCGATCGTGTTGGCGGCGTTCATGATCACGCGCCTGCAGACGATCGTGTCCCGCGAGATCTCCGCACGCGAAGCGGTGGTGGTCACGATCGCGACGGTCAAGGGCGGGCTGAAGGAGAACATCATCCCGGACTCCGCGGAGTTCACGATGAACATCCGCACCTTCAGCGAAGGGATCCGCGAAGCGGTCCTCGCCGCGATCGAACGGATCATCAAGGCCGAAGCCCAGGCCTCGGGGGCGCCGGAGCCGACGATCAAAGAGATGTACCGGTTCCCGCGCTGCTACAACAGCCCCAGCCATGCCGAGGAGCTGTTGGAGGTGTTCGCTGAGACGATCGGCGAGGACAAGGTCGAGCAGACCGAGCCGGCGACCGGGTCCGAGGACGTCGGCTTGTTCGGCGACACCATCGACGTGCCCTACGTCTACTGGTTCTTTGGTGCCTTCTCAGAGGAGAAGATGGCCACCGAAGGCGGCCCGGCCGGCAATCACTCGCCGTTCTTCGCCCCGGATGAGCTTGGTACGACGCTGGGGACCGGTGTGCGGACCGGGATGGCTGCGATCCTGCACGAACTGCGGCGCTGAGCGAGCTGCTGGCTGCGCGGACTGCTGGCCGCAGTGGGTCAGATGTGCGATTCTTGCAGGTGAGACCGTTTGATCGAGTGTCGCGCCGAGGAGGCATCGTGTATTTCATCGTCGTCAAGTTCCCCGTCAAGGATGAGAGCGTCGAACAGTGGCCGGAGATCGTCCGCGAATTCACCGAGGCGACGCGCGCCGAACCGGGCAACCTGTGGTTTGAATGGTCACGCAGCCTCGAGAACCCGAACGAGTTCGTCCTCTGCGAGGCATTCACTGACGACGGCGCCGAACCGCACGTCACCAGCGACCACTTCGCCAAGGGCCTCGAAGCGATGAAGCCGCACCTGACCTCCACGCCCAAGATCATCTCCCGCCAGGTCGACGGCGAGGGCTGGGACGAGATGGGCGAACTGCAGGTGTGATGCGGACACGTGGTCTCTCGATTGAAATCAGTCGAGAGACCACGTCGTTTTCCCGGAAGTGAATGCGGAACGTCAGCAACCCCGGTATCATTTCTGATCAAGAAGTATGTTCCCCGCACTCGCGGGGATGAGCCCGTTGAAGCCGCCACAATGTAGGTAGATGGCATATTCCCTGCCGTCGCGGGGCTGAATCGGTGCGCGGGCCTGGCCTGCGCACCGATTCTTTCTTCTGCCGGAGCTGTGGGCAGCTGACTTCAAGTCGGCGGCCGTGACCGGCAGCTCTCGCGCATGAGCGCTTCTCCAAGCGCGTCCGAGTCGATTGGTTCTGAAAACCGGTAATTGTGGACCGTCCCAGATTCTCGACTCCGTGCTGGTCAGGCTCAGCCTCATCGACGGAACCCAGACGAGAACCCAGACGAGATTGACTAGCTCCATGTGATGCCCTGCTTCGTGTCGTGTGGGGCGCGCCCGGTTCCGCGGCAACAGGGCGACCCACACGGTTGAATGATACTGTGGTCATAGAGAAAAACAGTTAGGGTGTTGATCGCTAATCCGGGAGGCGCTCAGCGATGTCAGTCCCCGCCGGTACAGTGAAAGACATCACACTTTTATCAGCAGCGGACTGGCTGTGCGCCGCCTTGCTCCATCGTGAGGCGGATGAATCGCGAACTTCTGAAACAGGAGAAGGACATGAAGAAGCTCACTCTGGACACTCTTACCGAAGCATGCCGAGCAGGCGGGTCATCAGTACTGACATCAGTGACACAGCTGGAGCCGGCTGGGGGACACATGTCTGCAGTGGCTCCGGCACGGTTCGTATCTGCGCAGCGCGGTGGAGGTTCGACCTACTCATACATCAAGAGGTATGACGATGGTGTTGCGAAACACGCCGTTGTCATCGACTCTAAGCAAAGCCAGCTGAATCGCTGCGAGGCCGAGCTCGCATACGCAATCGCTGACGGTGAGGAGCCGCTGGTGCGAACCCCGCGCGTCAACCTGAGCTACGACGATCTGGTCTTATCTGACATCGAACTTCCTCATCGCATCTTCGACGGCCACCTCCGCGCGGGCACTATTGATGGAGTGCCGACAACGCAGCACCCTCAGTACCGAGCTGCCCGGGATGCAACGAAGGCAAATGCCAGGAGCTTGCTGGAACTCAGCCCGGGAAGCCTGGTGTTCGGTTCCTGGGACTCAAGCCGGGCCACGAATCAGGGGCGGTATCAGAGTGCGCTCGTTGGTGAGATTATCGGAATCCTGGCAGATCAGACTGGCATAGAGTCTGAGGACCCCCCGATGAAGGGCGGCGCCAGGGTCGACCCCGTCGGTATGAGCGTGCAGCTTTCGGGAAAGCAGATGAACGCGTTGGCGGAAGCGCAGGCCGACGAGCTGAGTCCAAAGCTGTTGGAGAAACTCAAGAAGGACGCACGGGGCGCGAAGAGCGGTACGGTCTCCGGTTCATCTCTCGGCCTCGGAGGAGTCCCACCCACGCTCGGAACCATGGGCGGTGTCGCGTGCTCGAAGATCGTCCGCTCCCACGTACTGTCATTTGCTGCTCTGCGGCAGCTGCGATTCGACGCCGGCACTGAAGGGGACGCAGGCTGCAGAGCGCTGCTGGCCGCGTATGCCCTGAACGCGTTGGCGCGGTCCGACGCAGAACTCAATCTTCGAGCCGATTGCCATCTCGTGGAATCTGGAGAGCCAGAGGTGACTCTTGACCTCCGTCGGGGTCGCACTGAGTCACTCTGCCCGCTCACCATCGCTGAAGCCGATGATCTCCTAGCTGCAGCGATCGAGCAGGCTGAGACGAAGGCTGGCATCACGTGGAACGGTGTTGTCTTGGAAGTCACCGGCAACCCAGAAATCCGCCGGGGCGCCGTTGACGAAGACGAGGAATGATCCCGATGGGTGTCTTCGAAGTGACGATCACACTGCCACTGGGGTCGTACACCGGTCACCGCGCTGACGGATCGCAAGATCCCTTTCCCGACCCAGCGCGCGTATTCTCTGCGCTTGTGCAGGCGGCTTATACGGGTACAAGTGCGACCGACGACGGAGGTGTGAGTCGGCCGTCACCTGCGAGTGCAGCGGCTCTTGAATGGCTTGAAACCCATCCACCGGATGCGCTGCATCTGCCACAGGTTCTACCGCTCAGCAGTGCGCCGCCGACGGCCTACCGGAGAGAGGGGCTCATCCGCAAGGAAGTCGGACGCGTAGTCGATAAAACCTCTGGAAAAGCAACCGATGACGGCGTTGCCGTGAGCGGAGCCTTCGGCTTGGCCTGGAACACAGTTCCGCCGAGCGAGATCGCTGAGGCAATCGACGCGTTGTGCCAGGATGTGTCGCATATCGGCGAGTCGCTCTCGCTCGCGGTGTTGGAGGCACACCTCACTAAGGAAGAAGGGGCAGCTCTTGCTCCCTCGTGGCTCCGTGACAAAACGGCCGGGAGATTCACGCCAGGGGGAATGCGGGTCCGGGTGGCCGTCGCCGGTCGACATTCGGAGCTTCAGAAATTTCACGAAAGCCAAATGGCGCGAAAGAAGATCCCTCTCAGACGAGACAACCACAAGATGTCGGAGGACTCGGTGATCTTCAAGCCGCCGACAGAATGCCTTCGAGAAATTCGATTCACCCGTCCACATCGGCCTCAATCTGACCTTCCGTGGGGCAACGCCCTTGTGATTGCGGTTGACTCGATTGCCGCCCATGCGGACGGCGAGCGTGGGGACCGCCGATCTGACGTCATTCCGGAACATGAGCGCGTCGACTGGTGTGTGTCACTCCATCGGGGTCTTGCAAAGCGCATCGCGGGTCCGGCACCGGCTCTCATCACCGGTCGCTACCCTGAGGGTTTCCCGAAACCGGCCAATCGACTCGCGATCCAATACCTCGATCCGACACTGATGGCCGCCACCGCGTCGCCAGGGGCAGCCGGCGCGGCTGGCGCCTTTGTGCTGCTCATTCCCAGTGATGCAGCGTCAGACGATCTCCTGCTGCTGCACAAAGCATTGTACGGCCTTCGTGAAGTCCGCAGCAGACACGGTGTCGCCCGTGTTCGCCCACAGGACTTGGAGGTCTCCTGTGAGCGCTTTTGGAAACCCCCCGCAGCCGGTATGGCGCGGATACACCAAACAGTTCCTGCAATGGTGGCCGACGTTCGGAAGCAAGGCTCGTCATGGACGCTCGCCGACTGCGTTCTAGTCGCCATCGGTTACACCTGGCGGGATCGGTTGGACTTCACGCCTAAGTCGCATCCTTCGCGGCAGAGGCACCGGGCCTTGCTTACCTATGTGAGCGAACACCTGGACCCGCGCGTGCTCTCAACCCATCGTCTTCCAGTCGATGGTCGGCGGTATGTGCACCGACTGCCGAAAGAGGTCCCTGCTGAGCCATTCACAGCACTAGTCGATATGCGCTCAGTACTTCCGCCCCAGGCTTTGGCCGCCATTGGTCAGAGTCGACACCTAGGCGGGGGACTGCTTGCTCCAGTCGATATGCCTGAGTCCCTACTGGCAGGTTTTGCTGCATTCACCAAGGAGTCACATTGACGAGTACGTTGACGAGAACCGACTTCCCAGAGTTCTTCAGGGAGGTGACAGGACATTTCCCCTTCGCCTGGCAGCTGCGCCTCCTCGATTTCATCCTCGATCATGGGCGATGGCCGGATGAGATCGCTGCGCCGACAGGGACTGGGAAGAGTGCAGTCATCGAGATCCATGCCTTTGCTAATGCCGTGTCGACGAATATTGGCGTGCGCGTGCCGCGGCGGCTGAGTATCATCGTGCCGCGTCGAGCAATCGTTGACTCACACTTTTTGCGGGCTCGCCATTTGCATGATCATCTACAGGAAGCCGACGGTGACACGGTCTCCGGAGCGGTCTGCCGCGCTCTGCTCGCCCTCGGCAGACCTCTTTACGGAGAGGACGGCGGCTCGCAGAGCCCCATACAAACCGTATTGCTGCGCGGCGCTGTTCCAGCAGACCGCGCGTGGGTTGACGATGTCCTCAGCTGTTCCATCATCTGTGCAACGCCTGCGATGTTCGCAAGCCGGCTCCTCTGGCGCGGATACGGGTCTACGCGGTACGCTCGCCCACGCGAAGCGGGCATGCTGGCCTACGACACGGTCGCAGTGCTCGACGAAGCGCATCTGATGAGGCAGCTGGAGATCACGGTACGGCGCGTTCCACAGCTTGAGGCAATGGCTTTGGAAGTGCCTGATCTCCCGGCGCTGCAGGTCGTCGGTTCAACAGCGACACCTGGGGCAAACCGCGCCGGAGGAGGAGAAACGTACTGCTCGGTTGGAGTTGTGGACGGTGACTTCTCCGACGAGGTGCTGGCAACTCGCCTCAACGCGCCGAAGCACATTCGGATAGTTGAGACGCAGTCTTGGCCAGGACGGCGGACTCCCTCCGTCGCATATGTGAAAGAAGTGTGCGCAGAGGTCCTGGATCTTGTTGACAAATTCCGTGGTGACGAAGCGGCTTCTGAAGACAAGCGGACGGTTGGCTGCGTCGTCAACAACGTCGATACCGCTTATGCCGTAGCGAGAGCGTTGGCGAAGGACGCCAGCAAGCCTGTCGTTGTTTGCCGGACTGGCCAGTCTCGACAATACGATTTGGACCGCTCCTTCGGCCTGCAAAACGGAGACGAACTCGACGAGCCCCTCAACGCCGAGCAGCAGCGAAGTTCAGTGACCTCAGACGAAGAACGGTTCGGTGGACTCTATACGATCGCGGGAAACCCACACGTCGATGTATTGGTTTCGACACAGGCAATCGAAGTCGGGATCGACATCGACCTGGCCGCGATGGTGACCGAACTCGCTCCAGGCGCAGCGCTGGCTCAAAGATTCGGCCGGGTCAATAGAGTGGGAAGGTCACGTGGGGCGGATGTGCGGGTGCTGGCTCCCGCAGACACAAGCGGTGATTATGCGAAGGCACCATACGAAACAGATGATCTGAACTCCGCATTGGATTGGCTTCACATGCTGGCTGCTTCACCGGCGGGTGCATCAGCGTGGAATGTGGCACTCAACCCACCAAGCGAGCACACTCCGCGCCGCAATGTCTATCAACGGCTGGAGATCTACGATGCGATTCACCTTTCTCATTCCTCTGAACCACAGTTCGATGATGAGGACATCAGCCTCTACTTCCGGGAAGATCTCGACAGTGACGATGAGCAAGCTGGAGTAGTCGTGCGTGACCGGCTCCCAGCCGACGATTCCGATGCGCTCGCACTGCTTTCTGCTGCCCCACCACAGACAGTTGAGGTATTCCCTTCCCGGAAGTGGGTAGCCGAGCAGCTAACTAGGCGAGTTCTGGAACACCAGCCGGTTGCCGTGAACGACGGAAAGAGTCGTGCGTTCGTCTACCGCAATGGTGAAGTTGTGCAAGTAACGGACCCATCGGATGCTGCATTCAAACCGGGAGACATTGTCATATTTGATGCAGCTGCACCCATTCTCGACGATGACGGCAGGCTCTCAGCCCAGCCTACAAGCTGCGCACGTGCAGTTCCCTGGGAACACTTGGACGGAGTCGTCGGTCTCATCGCTGGAGAGGCCGTCCAGACTTTCGGACCTGATTGGACGCCTGGCGAAGTAGGTAGGCTCGTCAACGAAGAGATTATGGCGACCGGTGATGAGGATACAGTACAGGCGGTCTTCGAAGAGCCAGAAGACGGTGAAGCGCCGCCGTGGATTCTCATAATCGAGAACACAGTGGTGAAGAACGATGAAGACGACCGGCAAGAGGCTTCAATGGCATCAGCTGCAGTTTCGCTTCATCAGCATGCGCAAGCGGTTGGATCACGAGCACGAGCAGTTGCCGACAGTTTGGGATTAAGGCGCAGCCTTATCGATGCACTTGGGTCCGCTGGCATCCTTCATGACGACGGCAAGAGCGCTTCTGCATTTCAAATGATGTTGGGGCGACAATCCGGAGAACCGGTCCTGGCGAAAAGTGCAGCACGCAGTCGCGTGGAGCGCATAAGAGCGCGAGAGCGTTCTGGTCTGCCCACCAATTGGCGGCACGAGCAGCTGTCTGCCGTGATGGCGTCGGCACAATTGCGCAAGAGTCCTGATCACAGCGACAACCATGACCTCGTGATGCAACTGGTTGGTACAAGCCATGGGCGAGGTCGACCGTACTTCCCACACAGCTTCGAAACCCTGTCGAAAGGTCACTCGGCTAGGGCTGGCCAAGACTCAGATGTTGCTTTGCTCAACGACTGGGCGGCGCTGTCGGCTGCCGGGCTCGAACTCTTCAACAGGGGGGAATGGGACGCTGCCATCGAACGGAATCGCCGGCGTCACGGTACATGGGGAACTGCGATCCTCGAAGCTCTGCTACGAGCTGCCGACAGCCAAGTCTCAAAGGAAGGCTCATGACAGAAATCGCGATTGCAGGACCAATCGAGTCTGCCCTGACACACTTTGCAGGCCTGGGACTTGCATCTGTGCTCGATGGAGCAGGTGCTGAAGACATAATGCTGTTCTGGACGGACGAGATTGTGCCGCAGCTCCATCTGCGTACGGCACAACTGAGTGAGCAGGAAATCGCAAAGGTGGTTCATGAGCACGCAGAGTCGCTCAACAGCCCAGACTCGTGGATTCACGCAACCATCGACCACGAGAAGCGAAAAGATTCTGGACTGTTCAGCCCGCGAATCAAAGCACCGGGGAGTCGGGAATCCTGGACAGCATTGACTCAAACACGTCAGCAGCATATCGACCAGCTGATCGCTAATGGCGACCTGCTCTCATTGGAGATGATTGGAGGACTCGGCGAACCTGCATCCTGGCGTTTCGAAAAAAGCGAAGCTCGCCCTGACCACGGCGCAAGTCGATGGGAGATGAAGACGCGCAACCGGGGAGAAGAATTTGTCGGGAACCGGTTTGCCCCATTATGCGATGTAGTTGCTGCACGAACATCAGAAGCCGTACTCGACGGCATCGTAGGTCGAAAATGCGTTGACGAACTTGATTCTAAGGCGACGTCGCGGACTTCTACCGGATTTCAACGACCGGGCCCAACGGACAGCGTCCTCGCATGGCTCGCCCTTTGGGGGCTGACCTCTTTCCCTGTCAGACCGCGTCTGTCATCGATATCTCAGACTGCAGGAGCGTTTCCACAAGACGTTCTGCATACATCCCTGATGGTTCTACCGATCGTTACACGGCCCACTTCTCTCGCACGATGGCGCGGACTCATTGCTCACGCCGTAATCAGAAGGATCGGGGAGGACTTAGTTGACGGAAACCAGACAATTGACATAACGGTTGCGAGTCCTCTTCGCGAGTTGGGGGCTGTAGCACTTGGAACCGCACGGGTTCTGCTTCAGGGCAGTGCCTCGGCTCCGGAACGGGTGGTCCTAGATCTCGAAGTCGTCCCACTAGCTGAGAAGGACTATGGAAGTGACAGTCGGTGAGAACCCACTAAGCAACCGGTCGCCAGATCCAATCCCCTTGAGTTTGGTGGTGCACACGGTCTTCTGCGAAAGACGTGCGTGGCTCGAGTCGGTTGGGGAACGGACTGGTACATGGCAGGTGCAGTCAGGTAAGAGCGATCATCAGCGAACGGACAATCCCAGGGCCTCAACCGCAGGTCAGCATCGCGCCCTTGACATTCATCATCGCTCGCTCGGACTGATCGGCCGATGCGACGTAGTGGAAGGTGTCTCAGACAGCCCGCTGACACTCGTTGAGTACAAGGCGAGCCCGGTGAGGCGCAGAAGCGAGGTCACATACGCCAACCGCATTCAACTCGCCCTCCAGCAACTCTGTCTTGAAGACATGGGCTTCAGCGTGGGGCGCACAGAGATATATTTTACGACTACCCGACGGCGCGTAGACGTTGCCTTGTCTGACTCAGACTTTTCGGAGGCAATTGCCTATGTTGCGCGAACAAGAGAGATTATCAGTGGCGCAGTTGCTCCATCCCCGTTGGAAGATGACTCGCGGTGTACGAACTGCTCACATGTGGCGGTCTGCTTGCCCGACGAACGTGCGGAGGCTCCGGTCACACGGCGAATACTGGTTGCAGATCCGGACGCCCAGGTAGTCCATCTGGCGACTCCCGGAAGCCGCGCTGGAGTCCGTCGTGGGCGGCTGGTCGTTTCGAAAGCAGGTGAGTCGCTTGGAGATGTTCCCCTCGAACGAGTGATGGGCCTCGTCGTTCACGGCAATGTTGACGTGTCCAGTGCGCTGATCCGCGAAATGGCGTGGCGGGACCAGACAGTTGTGTGGTGCTCAGGTACAGGACGTTTGTACAGCTGGTCTAGGCCGGCACGTTCGGCAAACGGACTGAACCGAGTATCGCAACACGTGGCTAGCGCTCAAGGGATGCCAGCGCTGGCAGCCGAGTTCGTCAGTGCAAAGATTGCGAATCAAGCGACCCTGCTTCGCCGATCTGGTGGTCTGAACAAAGCGGTAGAACAATTGAGATCGCTGCAACGCGCTGCCCGCAGGTCCAGACACCTCGGCGAGATCTTCGGATTGGAAGGCGAAGCCGCATCGACGTATTTCGGTGAGTTTCCATCGCTTATCAAATCGTCAGACAGTGATTTCTTCCTGAGCACCTGGACAGGGAGGCACGGGCGAGGAGCAAGTGATCCGTTGAATTCGACACTGAACTACTCCTACTCGCTGCTTACCGCAGAGATGAAACGCGCCATAGCGGCGTGCGGTCTCGATCCCCACGCAGGATTTCTTCACAGCTCCAATCGGAACAAACCAGCTCTTGCCCTTGACCTTGTGGAGGAGTTTCGTGCTCCGGTTGCGGATTCTGCGGTTCTCCGCCTTATCAACAATGGCGAGCTACGCGCGGAGCACTTCGACCAGCGCCTGGGCGGAGCCAGGCTGACTCAGGATGGGCGGCGCCGGGTCATTTCTGGAATCGAGACCCGAATGCAGACCCAGATCACGCACCCGGTGTTCGGGTACGGGGCGACTTGGCGCCGGACGATGGAGATCCAGGCCCGGATGGTGCTCGGTGTACTTGACGGCTCTCAGCAGCGGTACGTCGAAATTCGAGTCAGGTAGGGGCAACATGGGTAGAGACCAAGCGCGCAGGACGCTAGTGGCATATGATGTGCCCGACGATCGGCGGCGAACTCGACTGGCGAAGGTGTTGGAGAACTTCGGCGACCGGATTCAATTCAGTGTGTTTGTTGTCGATGTGTCACCGGCGAAGTTGCTTCGAATGCGTGCGAAAGTTTCCGAGGTCATAGATCCGGACAGCGATTCGGTTCTGTTCTGTGATTTGGGTCTATTGTCCACTCTCGATGAGAAGCGCTTTTCCTACCTTGGCCAATCTCGTGGCATCACCGCGGAAGGTGCCATTATCCTCTGAGCAGCGGCTTTCGAGCGACAGAAGTGCCGCGAGCGCTCCGGTGGTTCAAAAATCGTCGGGGAGCTCTCGCGGGCTATTCGTGCAGGTGGGCGAGCTATAGGCGCGTTTTTATTATTGGGAACTCGGCCTTTTGGACTAGATTGGCAGTACCTCTCGCGTGAGGATGAGTCGTGCGAGGTGAGATATGCTGAATTCTCGGTGCACCCGCGGCTTCTTCGGGAGCCGCGCTTCGTTGAGGGTCACTCATCGTCTTGTCCTTCCATGATCTCCTCCAGCTCCCGCGGCTTCTTCGGGAGCCGCGCTTCGTTGAGGGCGTCGAAGCCGGACAGTCCGTCGAGCGACTGGTCGGCCCGCGGCTTCTTCGGGAGCCGCGCTTCGTTGAGGGCGGGACGGGTTGGGCCAGGATGAGCAGTGCCAGATGACCCGCGGCTTCTTCGGGAGCCGCGCTTCGTTGAGGGTCACCGCCCTCAGCAAGGCGAGCGCTCTCGGGCAGCCCGCGGCTTCTTCGGGAGCCGCGCTTCGTTGAGGGTTCGCACCCATCACCTGAAAGGACACGATCATGCGACCCGCGGCTTCTTCGGGAGCCGCGCTTCGTTGAGGGGTCGGCAATCGAGACCGGGACCGGTGGCAGCGATGCGCCCCCCGCGGCTTCTTCGGGAGCCGCGCTTCGTTGAGGGGGCTCGGCATAGACGGGGATGCACCGCCTCTCGACCCCGCGGCTTCTTCGGGAGCCGCGCTTCGTTGAGGGCGCAGCGACGGCTGGTCATGCGGCCACCACCTGCCAGAACCCGCGGCTTCTTCGGGAGCCGCGCTTCGTTGAGGGTTCGAGACCTTGTACTCGATCTCAGTCTCGGAGAGGCCCCGCGGCTTCTTCGGGAGCCGCGCTTCGTTGAGGGGGCAAGGCCAACACTTTCTCGATGCCTGGCGGGTCGGCCCGCGGCTTCTTCGGGAGCCGCGCTTCGTTGAGGGTCGAGGACGACCTGGTAGACCGTCTTCCGGGACACCCCGCGGCTTCTTCGGGAGCCGCGCTTCGTTGAGGGAGCCTGTTCTACGACTGGTTGCTCGGCGCGACACCTCCTGCGGCTTCTTCGGGAGCCGCGCTTCGTTGAGGGATCCACATACAGCTCGCCAACGGCACCACCAAAGAGCCCGCGGCTTCTTCGGGAGCCGCGCTTCGTTGAGGGCGGCGCAGCGCTACCGACGACCCGGCCTCCTCTGGCACCCGCGGCTTCTTCGGGAGCCGCGCTTCGTTGAGGGGGTTCAGCTTCACCTTATTCTTGCTCATCCGTCCACCCCCGCGGCTTCTTCGGGAGCCGCGCTTCGTTGAGGGGGTCAAAGCCGGTGTCGGGAGTTCGGGACTGCTGAAGGTTTGGTTGACTCTGGGGTTTATGCCGCCAGGGCGACGGCCTTGTGGTGAACCAGCTCGTATTCGATCGGGGTCAGTTTACCTAAGCGCCGTTGCCGACGCTTCTGGTGATAGGTCCGCTCGATCCAGTGGACGATTGCTGTGCGCAACCTCGCTCGCGTGTCCCAACGGCGGCGATCGAGGACGTTTTTCTGCAATACAGCGAAGAACGATTCCATCGCAGCGTTATCGCCAGCAGCGCCAACCCGACCCATCGATCCGACGAGCCCATGGTTTCGTAGAGCATGCTGGAATCTGCGGGAGCGAAATTGCGACCCGCGGTCGCTGTGTACGAGGCAACCGGCCACAACGCTGGGCCCGCCGCGACGGGCCACAGCATCGTCAATTGCTTCTACAGCCAGCCGCGATTTCATGCGCGAATCGATGGCATAGCCAACGATTCTATTGCTGAACACGTCCTTGACCGCGCACATATACAGCTTGCCCTCACCGGTGTGATGCTCGGTGATATCGGTCAGCCACAACTCGTTGACTGCCTGAGCTGTGAAGTCACGTTCGACGAGGTCATCACACACCGGCGGGCCGGGCTTCTGACCACGTTTCCGGGCCCGTTTGACCGTGTGAGAGAACAATCCCTGCCGCGAACACAATCGCCACACACGACGCTCAGAAGTGCAGTAGCCGGCAGCAGCGAGTTCATTAGCGATGAAGCGATATCCGATACTGGCGGGTCATCTGCATGGATGTCGTAGGCGGCATTGAGCAGGTGCGCCTCCTCCCAGTCCCGGGCTGAGACCGGATTCGCACACCATTTGTAGAACCCCTGCGTGGTAAAGCCGAGCACCCGCGCACGTCACTGCCACCGGCACGCCGGTGGCAGCAAGATCACGGACCAGCGGGTACGTCATTTTGGGTGATGACCGCCGAGCTTCAAGTTCGCCTGCGAGAGATACGCTGCTGCTTCACGCAGGATCTTGTTCTCTCGTTCTAGCTCGCGGATGCGTTTGAGTGCTGCCGCCTGGGCGCGTGACTCCTCGGGATCACGGGAGGGCTCGAGGCCGTGCTCGCGCAGGCGGGAGTCACGGACCCAGGCCTGAAGGGCTGATTTCGAGATCCCGAGGTCAGCACAGACCTGCTTCTGGGTCATTCCGTCGCCTACGAGATCGAGCGCTGATTGCTTGAACTCATCGGTGTAGATCTTCGGCATGACCTCTCACCTTCCTGGAATCTATCCAGTCGTGAAGTCAACCAAACCTTCAGCAGTCCCGACTAGATGTTGTGTCCGAATACGGGCCAGAACCGAATCAGGAATCGCTACGGGTCCGATTGTTGTTCCTGGTGGCCGGAATCTACAACAAGTGGAGCCTCAAAAGCTTCATAGGCGCACCGTCTGGGTGACCGTGCCTTCGTCATGTGAGCAGTGTAGGAGGCTCCCTTCAGAATTCGACCAAGCGCCGTTTTCCGTCGGTGTTGTGGCCCAACGCTTGATAAGCTCGGTCGAGTTATCGAAGCGCCACGTCTGCTGTGGCCTTCCACCACGTGCACGATCAGCTTCATTAGACGAGTCGCGACAGCGTGGAAATCTCCAGCGGACTCTTCGTTGAGGATGTGGACATAGACCGGTATCTACATCAGCAGGCGCTTACGCGGCTAAGAGCCGCACTTCGATGGACGATTGAGCCAACCGGCATCCGGGGATGGGCCGGCGGAACACTCCGCCGGCCCACGCTGCGTTCCCTATGCCTTGCGTTCGTCGTTTGTGTTTGAGCCTGCGTACAGCCCAGCGCATCAAGCTTCATCAGCAGATCGCTTGAACGCAAGTCGATCACGCTACTGAGCTGTGGCGACGGAACGAAGATGCTATACGCACCCCTTGCTCTGCTGACATCTCGGCTGGTGGAGTGCCAATGCCCTACCCCACCAGCTCCTCAGCCTTCGCCCGTAGCTCGACCTTGCGGATCTTGCCGGAGACCGTCATGGGGAACTCGTCGGTGATCTGCAGGTAGCGGGGAATCTTGTAATGCGCCAGCTGGCCGGAGCAGAACTCGCGCAGCCCCTCGATCGTCAGCTCCTCAGCCCCCTCACGCAGGATCACCCAGGCCATGAGCTCCTCGCCGTACTTCTCATCGGAGACCCCGACCACCTGCACGTCACGGATCGCCGGATGCTGGTAGAGGAACTCCTCGATCTCACGCGGGTAGATGTTCTCCCCACCGCGGATCACCATGTCCTTGATCCGGCCTGTGATATTGAGGTACCCGTCATCGTCCATGATCGCCAGATCCCCGGTGTGCATCCAGCGCGCGGCGTCGATCGCCTCGGCGGTCTTGTCCGGCTCCTGCCAGTACCCGAGCATGACGCAGTAGCCGCGCGTGCACAGCTCACCCTTCTCACCGCGCGGCACCGTCAGCCCGGTGACGGGATCGACGACCTTGACCTCGGTGTGCGGCATCACTCGGCCGACGGTCTCGGTGCGGCGCTCCAGGCTGTCATCGGTGCGGGTCATCGTCGACACCGGCGCAGTCTCAGTCATGCCGTAGCAGATCGCCACCTCGGACATGTGCATGTCGCTGATAACCCGCTTCATCACCTCAACAGGGCAGGTCGAACCGGCCATGACGCCGGTGCGCAGCGTCGAGAGGTCGAAGTCGGTGAAGTTCGCCAGCTCCAGTTCGGCGATGAACATCGTCGGCACACCGTACAGCGATGTGGCCTTCTCATCGGCGACCGCCTGAAGGGTCGCCTGCGGGTCGAAGCCGGGGGAGGGGATGACCGCGCACGCCCCGTGGGAGTAGATGTCGAGGTTGCCGATGACCATCCCAAAACAGTGGAAGAACGGCACCGGCAGGCACACGATGTCCTCTTCGGTGTAGCTGAGCAGCTCGCCGATGAAGTAGCCGTTGTTCAGGATGTTGTGGTGGCTTAAGGTCACGCCCTTGGGGAAGCCGGTGGTTCCCGAGGTGTACTGGATGTTGATCGGCTCGTCGGCTCCCAGCTCGGCGCCGAGCGTTGCCAGCCGCACATCGGCTTTGACCGCCGGGCGGTCCATGAGCTCTCGGCCGCGCTCGAGCAGGTGGCTGAACGATTCCGACTCGTCGAGGCCACCGGCAGGGGAGGCGACGACCTCCTCGGCGGCGGTGTCGATGAAGACCAGCCGCAGGTTCGCCACCGCATCGGCCACCTCGCGGGCGAGTGCCACGAAGTCCGAGTGCGGGGCGGCCATCTGCGAGATGAGCAGCGTCGTGCCGGACTGCTTGATGACGTATTCGAGCTCATGTGCGCGGTAGGCGGGATTGATGTTGACGAGGATCGCGCCGATCTTCGCCGTCGCGTACTGTACGACCGTCCACTCCGGCAGGTTCTGCGCCCAGATGCCGACCCGGTCGCCCTTGGCGATCCCTCGGTCGATGAGGCTCATCGCCACCGCATCGGAGTCGCGATCGAGTTCGGCGTAGGTCCAGCGCCGGCCGGTCGGGGCGTCGACGAGGGCTTCGCGGTCAGCGAACCGGGCGACGTTCTTCTTGAAGTTCGCACCGATCGTGTCACCGAGCAGCGGCTGGGACGACGTGCCCGAGGCGTAGGAGAGTTCTCGTAGTGCGCTCACGTAGTGACTCCTCATCGAGATCGTAGTGTGACTGCCATCACCGGGTGTGGTGCCCATCATAAATGCAGGCGTCACCGCCGTGCATGCCGGGTCTCGAGCACGGCCGCAGCCAGCTGACAGGGTGCACGGAAGCCCGAGCATAAGAGCTGCCCGAGTGCCCCGCGTCACCTCCGGCTTGTACGCTTGAGCCATGACTGAGAACACGCCATCGACTGAGCAGAACGGCGCCGCTGATGCCGCCCAGCCGGACGCTGCCGAGCCCACCCACGTCATCCAGCAGCGCGGCCTGTGGTTCGAGGAGTTCGAGATCGGTGCGGTGTACAAGCACGCCCCCGGCCGAACGATCACCGAGGCTGACAACACCTGGTTCACCGCCGTGACGATGAACACCCAGGCACTCCACCTCGACGCCGCTTTCGCTGAGACCGAGCCGTTCGGCCAGCGCCTGGTGAACTCGATGTTCACGCTGGCCACCCTCGTCGGACTCTCGGTCTCGCAGCTGACCCAGGGCACGATCGTCGGCAACCTCGGCTTCTCCGAGGTCGCCTTCCCCAAGCCGCTGTTCCACGGCGATACCCTGTATGCGGAGACGAAGATCGTCGACAAGCGCCTGTCGAACTCCCGCCCCGGCCAGGGCATCGTGAGCCTGGAGCACATCGGCCGCAACCAGCACGGCGACATCGTCGCCAAGGCAGTGCGCAAGACGATGGTCTTCACCGCCGACCACGCTGAGAAGGAGGCATGATGACCTTCGCCTTCGCTCCCGCCTGGCTGTTCGTCCCGGCAGATCGCCCCGACCGCTACCGCAAGGCCGCCGACCGTTCCGATATCGTCATCGTCGACCTCGAAGATGCCGTCGCCGAGGCGGACAAGGCTGCCGCCCGGAAGGCCCTGGCTGAGCACTCCGCTGGCGATGATGCCCTCGATCCTGCCCGCACCGTCATCCGCGTCAACGCCCCGGACACCGAGCACTTCGCCGCTGATCTTGAGCTGCTCGGTCGGCTCCCGTTCACCCACGTCATGCTGCCCAAGGCAGAGGACGCGACCGGGCCCGAGGCGCTGGCCGGCTACCAGGTCATTGCGCTCATCGAGACGGCCGCCGGCGGCATCAACGCCGCCGAGGTCGCCGCTGCTGAGAACGTCGCCGCCCTCATGTGGGGTGCCGAGGACCTGACCGCCGACCTGGGCGGCGGATCCTCCCGCAAAGCCGATGGCACCTACCGGGACGTCTGCCGCACGGTGCGCTCACTCACCTTGCTCGCCGCCAAGGCCCACGGCAAGCGCGCCCTCGATTCGATCTGGGCAGCCATCGACGATCTCGACGGCCTCGCTGTCGAGACCGAGGATGCCGTCGAATCCGGCTTCGACGGGAAGGTCTCGATCCATCCCAAGCACATCGCCGTCGTGCGTGAGGCGTTCGCCCCGACGGAGGAGCAGCTGACCTGGGCGCGTGAGGTGCTCGCACTCGCCGAGACCTCCTCAGGTGCTTTCAGCTATGAGGGCAAGATGATCGACGCCCCGCTGCTCAAACACGCCCAGACGATCGTGGACCGCGCCCGATGACCGCACGGACAACCAGCGCCGCACCGATCACGGACTTCGAACCGACCAGCCGCGTCGAGCCGACCACCGTCGCCGAACAGGTCGAGGCCGCACTGGCCGCCGCAGCCGACAACGACGGGATCATCCCGATCGTCGAAGCCGGGCACCCGGTGCTGCGCCAGCCGACCGAGGAGGTCGACGGGCAGATCGACGACGCGACCCTGACTCAGCTGGCCGAGGCGATGCGGACGACGATGAACGCAGCCCCCGGCGTCGGGCTCGCCGCCCCGCAGGTCGGCATCAGCCTGCGGATGTTCGTCATCGAAGATCCGGCGCCGGTGCTCGGTGAGGTCGCCCGCATCCGCGAGCGCACACCCACCCCGTTCGCCGCGATCATCAACTCCCACTACGCACCCGTCGGCGATGAGCAGGTCGCCTTCTACGAAGGGTGCCTGTCGATTCCCGGTTATCAGGCCGTCGTCGCCCGTCCGCGGACGATCACGCTCACCGGCCACCACCTCGGCGGCGGCAGTATCGAACGGGAGGTCACCGGCTGGGAAGCGCGCATCGTCGCCCATGAGACCGACCACCTCGACGGGGTGCTCTACACCGATTTGGCCGAGATGCGCTCGCTGGCGACTTCGGCTCAGGTGGCGCGCTGGTGGAGCCAGCCGACCGCCGCCGAGGCCGCCCGCGCGCTCGGCTTCGAACTGCCCGACTCTCCGATCCTCTGACCTGCCCGAATCCCTGACTCAACCGATTCAGTCCGCCTACGGCCCAAGGAGCCCCACATGCGACTCAACCCGTTCGTAGCCGCGTCCGTCGACCTCGGCCTTGCCGGTCTTGCCGCGTTCCGCCCCTGGTGGGTGCCCGCAAAGCACCAGCAGACCGCCCGCCTCGTCTACGCCGGCGCCACCGGTGTGTTCTCCGCCGCCTCGGGCACGGACTCCTACACCGGTGTCATGCTGACAGATGATGAGAAGACCGAGAACGCCATCAACGCCGGTGTCGGCGTCGGCAGCGCTGTGCTCGCCTATGCCGCATGGCCGCTCATCACCCGGTTCAACCGGTGGACCGATGACAAGCTCAGCAGCTGGGGCGTGAAGAACCCGCCGCTCGTCAGCGCCGCTGTCTCCATTGGAGCGACGACGTTGGCTCACGTGGCGCTCCTCGCGCTTGACAACAAGTTCGAGTGGGCAGCCGATGGGAGCTGGGACGACCTGTCCGAGCAGAAGATCGTGCTGCCGGCCCATGTGCGCGAGGCCGTCCTCGCACTGCTCGATGACAACCACGCCCTCGATGCGCAGACCGCGCAGGTGCTGCGCGACCAGTTCGCCGCAGCTGAGTTCTGGGCTATGCGCGATGACGAGGCCGGCAGTGAAGAGCCCAGCGAATGGCACGTCAGCACCATCACCGTGCAGGTGCCCGACGATGCCGAACGCGTCGTCCCCTCCCGCCAGGCCTACCCGGTGCGCGGGCACATCATCGCCCCGGACGGCACCGACCTGTACCTCAGCATCGAGACCGCCGACGGCCGGATCGCGAGCATCGACCTGACCGAGGACTACGACGTCTACCCGGACCTCGCCGCCGAGACAGAGGGCGAGGCCTTCGGCATGATCGGCAGCGCCGAGAATGCCGAGGACTGGGACGACGATGCCGCTGAAGCTGACTGGGAGGCCCGCGAAGCGCTGTTCGTGCTGCGCAACTGGCCGCGCGCCGGCGAGTTCGAGATCGTCTCCGACGCCGATCGGATGCCGAACCTGAGCTGAGCGCAGTCTGCTGCGCCCAAGATCCGCATGGTAACTGTCGTTGACAACTTGAGTTCCGGTAACTAGAATTACCAAAAAGCAGAGTGTAGATGGAAGTCAAGGACAGTGCTCTCAAGCACGGGGTTCGGCCCGAGGACATTCGTCATGCTCTTGTCAATGTGATAATCGTGCATTTCTTTGATGACTACAGGATGGTGGTCGGGCCCGCTCGGGACGGTTCGCTTCTAGAGGTCGCGGTGAACCGGTCAAGTGAGGTCTTCCATGCGATGCCGGTTCGGCCCAAGTTCCTGCGGCGAAAGTGAGGGATCAGCGATGCGCAGCGATGAAGACCGGCTCGCAGAAATCGAATCTGGAGATGGCCCGGATCCGATTGCCTCAGTGTCGGGAGAACTGGCGCGTGTTGCGGTGGCTGCGATGGACGTGGAGGGTGCGGAGGCGTCGCTTAGAGATGCTGTTGCTTCTGCCCGACGGGCAGGACACACGTGGCAGTCGATCGGCGATGTGCTCGGCATGACTCGGCAAGGTGCGCTTAAACGATTTCGGGTGGCCTGACTGTTGCGCCATGCATCACTGGTTCTCATCGGTTGCACGGTGCTGATGTTCGACTCTTGACAGTTGCCGCTTTGAGCCGAAACCCTTACTCGTCCTGCCGTGGTCGCGGCAACTTAGGTTGCATCATTGGTGTTGCGCTTCCGCGTTCAGATGACAAGCACACTCGTCCTGGTCTGCAACTTTCGAGGCGTGTGTCGACTGCAGCACCCCTGGAATAACTCGCCGGCCGGGGTGGTTCCGACGAATATGCAGACTTTGACCCTGGCCGCAGGGTGCTTCTGGTGTTTGGAGGCCATCTACCGGCAGACCCGCGGCGTCGACTCCGTCATCAGCGGCTATACCGGTGGTCACACCTCTGACCCGGACTACTACTCCGTGTGCTCGGGCACCACCGGCCATGCCGAGGCCCTGCAGGTGACCTTCGATGAGGACGTCATCACCGACGACGTGATCCTCTCGATGTTCTTCACCTCGCATGACCCCACCAGCCTCAACCGGCAGGGCAACGACGTCGGCACCCAGTACCGTTCGGCGATGTTCTACCGCGACGAGGACGAACGGCAGCGCTTTGCCGCCGCCATCGAAGACGCCCAGGAGCTCTACGCGGAACCGATCGTCACCACTCTCGAACCGCTGGGCGACTTCCACGTCGCTGAGGACATCCACCAGGACTTCTACCAGCGCAACCGGTTCAACGGATACTGCATGTTCATCGTCGACCCCAAGCTCGCCGCCGCCCGGCGCGCCTACGCAGAATGGATGCAGTGATGAGCCACGCACAGCCTGCCGCCACCCGCTTCGACGACCCGGTGCTGGCCGCGATGGCCGCCCGCCGCTCGATCTCGAAGGTCGGCTCGCAGACCCCGAACGACGACGAGCTCCTCGCCCTCCTCGACGCCGTCACCCCGGTCGCCGATCACAAGGCGCTCAAACCGTGGCGACTGCTGACGATCCGCGGCGACGACCGTCTCCGGCTCGGTGCGGCCCTCGACGCAGCCGCCGGACGCGAACCCGGTGACAAGCCGAACCCCAAACCGCTGCGCGCTGAACTGCTCATCGCCGTCATCGCCTCACCGACCGAGCACCCTAAAGTCCCCGAATGGGAGCAGCACGCCACCGCCGCCGGTGCCGCCCACTTACTCGAACTCGCCCTCTGGCAGGCCGGCTGGGGCGTCATGTGGCGCACCGGGCTTGACGCCAACGCCCCGGCTGTGCGAGCCCTGCACGGGCTGGGGGAGGACGAGCTGCTTATGGGCTGGCTCTACGTCGGCGACATCGACCCTGCCTTCCGCAAGCGCCTGGAGACCTCCCGCCGCCCACCGAAGGACCCCAGCCAGTTCCTCTCCACTCTGCCCGCGCCCGAGGAGGTGACGGCGGAGAGCACCGATGCTGACGATCCAGCAGGGGAGCGCGCCGGCCAGCGCGCCGACGAGAAGGCGGCCACAACTGCGGCGAAGAAGACCGCCAAGAAAGCTGCGAAGAAGGCAAAGAAGAAGGCAAAGAAGAAGGACCGGCGGTAAGTGAGCCACCCCGCATCCGCCGCCTCCCGGCAGCCCCTGCCCGGGGAGATCACCGTCCTCGTCGCCGCGGCCTTCACCGTCGCCATCGGCTACGGCATCATCGCCCCGGTGCTGCCGCAGTTCGCCGAAAGCTTCGACCTCGGCGTCACCGCCGCGACCATCGTCGTGAGCTCATTCGCCTTCTTCCGGTTCGTATTCGCCCCCGCCGGCGGCAGCCTCGTCAACGCACTCGGCGAGCGCCGGGTCTACATCACCGGCCTGCTCATCGTCGCCGCCTCCACCTTCGCCGTGGCACTCGCCCAGAACTACTGGCAGCTGCTGATCTTCCGCGGCCTCGGCGGGCTCGGTTCGACGATGTTCACCGTCTCGGCGATGGCCCTCATCGTCCGCATCGCTCCGGTCCGCCAGCGGGCCCGGGCGACCAGCGCCTACGCCACCGCCTTCCTCGTCGGCAACATCGCCGGCCCCGTCGTCGGCGGGCTCATGGCCGGGTGGGGGATGCGCGTGCCGTTCATCGTCTACGCCGTCGCCCTCGTCATCGCCGCCGCGATCGTGTGGCTGCGCCTCGATGCCACCCGCATCGACGTGCTTGCCACCAGCGCCAACCGCGACGAGGCGACCACCGCCTCGGGTGCGGAGGCGCCGGACACCTCGCGGATGGGCTTCCGCGAAGCCTGGCGCGACTCCGCCTACCGGGCCGCTCTGCTGTCCGGATTCGTCCACGGCTGGGCGTCGATGGGCATCCGCGTGGCCCTCTACCCGCTCTTCGCCCTCCACGTGCTCAGCGCCGGACCCAAGACCGCCGGGCTGGCGCTGACGTTCTTCGCCCTGGGCAACTTCGCCGCCGTGCGCGTCGTCGGCCGCTACTCCGACTTCCACGGCCGCAAGCCCTTCATCGTCACCGGCCTCATCATCATGGGTGCCGCAACGATCGTGCTCGGCCTCAGCCCGTCGGTGTGGGTGTTCTACGCCCTCTCCGTCATCGCCGGCATCGGCGCAGGCCTGCTCAACCCCGCCCAGCAGGCCGCGATCTCCGATATCGTCGGCTCGACCCGCAAGTCCGGCACCGTGTTCTCCCGCTACCAGATGGCGATGGACGCCGGCGCGATCCTCGGCCCGATCCTGGCCGGCATGCTCGTCGACACCAGCGGCTACGCCCTGGCCTTCGCGCTGACGGGGGTTCTCGCGCTGCTCGCCGCACTCGTGTGGGCCTCCGGTCGCGAAACCCTGCCCGCCGGCGAGGGTGCCGGCGACGCGGTCAGGGAATGACGGCTGCACAGCCGCCGGCAACTGCACAGCCGCCGGTGACAGAGCAGCCGCCGGCAACTGTAGGGAAAACCCGACCTTCCCGATGCGTCACCGGGACTGCTGCTGTGACAGACTGTGTGTAGCCTCAAGCGTTCGCTGCACCCCACATGTGAAGGACCCGCATGAACCTGCTCACCCGTGTGAGTCTGCGCAATCGAGCGCTCATCGCGCTCATCTCCGTCATCGCGATCGGCTTCGGACTCATCGCCACCGCGCAGATGAAGAAGGAGCTCTTCCCCGACCTGCAGCTGCCGCAGGCCTTCGTTACCACCAGCTACGAAGGCGCCACTCCCGAGGCGGTTGAGACTGAGGTGACCGAGCCGCTGGAGGCGGCCCTCAACAACGTCGCCGAGGTCGAAAGCGTCTCCTCGGTCTCGACCTCCGGGTCCTCCCAGGTCATCGTCGAAACGAAGTACGGCACCTCCTCCGATGAGATCGTCCGCCAGCTGCAGCGCGCCGTCTCCCAGATCCAGCCCCAGCTGCCGGACGGCTCCGAGCCCGAGGTGTTCGCCGCCTCGACCTCGGACATCCCGGTGGCGATGCTCACCGTCACCGGCGGCGACAACCCCGAGGCGCTCGCCCAGGAGCTCGACGACGTCGCGGTGCCCGAGCTCAAGCGGGTCGAAGGGGTGCGCGATGTCGAGGTCACCGGTGCGCCGGAGAAGGAAGTCGTCATCGACGTCGATGAGGACAAGCTCGAAGACGAGGGCCTGAGCGCCGATGTGCTCGCCGGCATCCTGCAGTCCAACGGCATCCCCACCTCGGCTGGGGATCTGCTCGACGGCGACGCGACCACGCCGGTGACCGTCGGGGCGCGGCTGACGACCGTCGAGCAGATCGCCGACCTCGCCCTGCCCGGCGCCGATGAGCCGGTGCTGCTCAAGGACGTCGCCGATGTCGAGATGCGCGAAGCGGACGTGCAGACGATCTCGCGCACGAACGGCGAACCTGCGCTGTCGCTGACGATCATGAAGAAACCCGATGGCAGCATCGTCGACATCTCCGACGGTGTCAGCCAGGCGCTGCCGGACATCGAAGAGAAGATGAGCGACGATGTCGCGTTCCACACCGTGTTCGACCAGGCGCCGTTCATCAAGCAGTCGATCGACGACCTCGTCAACGAAGGCGTGCTCGGTCTCGTCTTCGCCGTCGTCGTCATCCTCATCTTCCTGCTCTCCGTCCGCGCGACCGTCATCACCGCGATCTCGATCCCGCTGTCGCTGCTCGTCACGCTGCTGACCCTGTGGCTGAGCGGCTACAGCCTGAATATGCTCACGATCTCGGCGCTGACGATCTCGATCGGCCGCGTCGTTGACGACTCGATCGTCGTCATCGAAGCGATCCGCCGCCGCCACTCCCAGGGTGGGACGAAGTTCGCCTCGATCATGGGGGCGGTCTCCGAGGTCGCTGGTGCCATCACCGCCTCGACGCTCACGACGATGGCCGTCTTCGTGCCGATGATCTTCGTCGGCGGACAGACCGGCGAGATGTTCCGGCCCTTCGCGCTCACCGCCGCGATCGCCCTGGCCTCCTCGCTGCTCGTGGCGCTCACGATCGTGCCGGTGCTCGCCTACTGGTTCCTGCGCGCCCGCGAATCCCGCGTCAAACTCAGCCGCGAGCAGAAGCAGCAGATCCGCACGACTCGCACCGCGAACCTGCGCGAGTGGAAGAAGGAGCGCAAGGCCGCCCGCAAGCGCCCGCTCTCCATCGACCAACCAGCCGGCCGGCACGCCACGAGCGAACTGCCGGTGATCCCGGAGTCCGCTGGGGCCGCAGCTGCCGCCGCTGAGGCGGGGGCCGCCTCGGGTGCGGGAGGCGAGGAGGGTGCCCCCGACGAGCTCGCGGCGCTGCGCTCGCCGGTCACCCGCCTGCAGAAGACCTATGTGCCGTTCATCTCCGCATCGACGAAGCACCCGGTCATCACGCTCGTCGTGGCGGTGCTCGTGCTCGTGGGCACCGGATTCATGATCCCGCAGCTCAAGACCGAGCTGTTCCCCGATACGGGGCAGGACTTCCTGCAGATCGATCAGGCCTTCGAGCCCGGCAGCTCGCTGGAGGAGACGAGCGACCAGGCTGCGAAGGTTGAGGAGATCCTCGCCGGGTATGACGAGATCGAGTCCTATCAGCTGTCGATCGGCGATACGTCGATGGGCGGCGACTCGACCTCGGCGATGCACATCCTCAACCTCAAGCCCGGCACGAGCATCAAGGCGCTCTCCGGCAAGCTCGACGACGACTTCGAGGAGCTTGAGGGCGCCGGCGAGGTCACCGTGCTCAGCGACGCCGCCGGCGGCATGAGCAACGACATCGAGATCTCGGTGACCGGTTCGGACAACGACAAGCTCGCCACCGCAGCTGAGGACCTCGTCGCGGCGATGCGCGACCTCGATGAGGTGCAGAGCGCGACGACCGACCTGGAGGACACGCAGCCGACGATCGAGGTCGACATCGACCGGAAGAAGGCCGCCGAGGAGGGCCTCGACGAGGCGACGATCGGCCAGATCGTGCAGCGGGCCGTCAACGGCCAGCAGATCGGCGATGTCGTCATCGACAACCTCGGCCACCGCGTCGTGCTGCATGCCGGCGACGTCAGCAGCGTCGAGGAGCTCGAAGACCTCGAGATCCCGCTCAGCGCCCAGGCTGCCGGTCCCGGCGGTCCGGGCGCAGGCCAGGGTGCTGAGGGCGCGCTGCCGCCGGGAGTCCCGGCGCCTGCGCCGGAGCCGGAGACTGAGACGATTGCGCTCAGTGAGATCGCCGAGGTCAAGCGCACCGAGACTCCGGCCCAGATCCGCCATACGGAGGGCCAGCGCTCGGTGACCGTCACGGTGACGCCTGCCGGCAGTGACCTGGGAGCGGCCAGCCAGGCGGTGCAGCAGGCGGCCGACGAGGTCGACACTCCGCAGGGTGTGACCGTCGACTTCGGCGGTGCGACCGCGGAGCAGCAGGAGGCGTTCACGCAGATGGGACTCGCGCTGCTGGCGGCGATCCTCATCACCTTCGTCATCCTGGTGGCAACCTTCAAGTCGCTGCTGCAGCCGCTCATCCTGCTCGTGTCGATCCCGTTCGCGGCGACCGGCTCGATCGGCCTGTCGCTGCTGACCGATACGCCGCTGGGCATGACGTCGATGGTCGGCCTGCTCATGCTCGTGGGCATCGTCGTGACGAACGCGATCGTGCTCATCGACCTCATCAACCACTTCCGCCGTCACGGCGTGGAGCTGCGCACCGCGATCATCCACGGTGCCCGGCTGCGCTACCGGCCGATCCTCATGACCGCTGCGGCGACGATCTTCGCGCTCGTGCCGATGGCGCTGGGGATCTCCGGTGAGGGCATGCTCATCTCCAAGCCGCTGGCGATCGTCGTCATCGGCGGCCTGGTGAGCTCGACGCTGCTGACCCTCATCCTCGTGCCGGTGCTGTACCTGCTGCTCGAAAGCGTCAAGGAGCGCCGCACCGAACGCCGTGCCATCAAGGACATGGCCCGCTCGCACGTCATCGACGAGGCCGAGGCCGCCGCCGAGCGCCAGGCGGCAGAGGCGACGGTCAAGGCCGAGGCGACCGCCACCTCGGGCACGGGCGCAGCCGAGACCTCGGGCACGGCCGCCACAGACACCTCGAGCACGGACGCAGCCGAGACCTCGGGACCGAAGCAGAAGCCGGAGTGATCCGTCCGCGCTTCGGTGCCGAGCTGCTCATCGTCGCTGCGCTGTCGCTGGGGAAGTCAGCGGCGTATGCGGTGGTGAACCTGCTCGACACCGTCTCGCGGGGGCCGCTGGCTGAGGCGCAGGCGAAGCTCAACACGGAGGCCGCGTCCCGGCCGTGGTTCGATCTGACCTACCAGCTTATGGGCATCGGGTTCGCGCTCGTGCCGGTGCTGCTGGCGATCTGGCTGATGAATCGCGACACCCTCTACAAACAGGCCGGCAGCCTCGATGCCGATGCTGATACCCGCCCGGCGCTGACCCGCATGGGCTTCGACTTCCATGCGCCTGCTCGCGACACGGCGTGGGGGCTCGGCCTGTTCTTCGTCATCGGCATCGGCACACTCGGTGTGTACTTCGCCGGCCGGCTCACCGGGCTGACAGCCGAGGTGCTGCCGAACAATCTGGGCGCCTACTGGTGGACGATCCCAGTGCTCATCCTCTCGGCGGCCAAGAACGGCATCCTCGAAGAAGTGCTGCTGCTCGGCTACGGGTTCGACCGGCTGGCGAAGATGCGCCTCTCGCCGTGGGTCATCATCCTCGGGCTCGCGCTCATGCGCGGCAGCTACCACCTGTACCAGGGGATCGGCCCATTCACCGGCAACGTCCTCATGGGCCTCATCTTCGGGGCCGTTCATCTGCGGTATCGGCGCGTCATGCCCTTCGTCATCGCCCATACCGTCATCGACGTCGTCGGCTTCCTCGCGCCCGAGGTGTTGGCGACGGTCGACCCGCTGGGCTGAGCCCGGTGCTGGGCTGCCCGGTGCTGGGCTGCCTCAGCGAGCCGCGAGCCTCACAGCGAGCCGCTGCGCCGAGCTCTCTGCACGTGCCGCTTCGATGGGGTGCAGGCGTGGCGCTCCTCACATAGGATTGAAGGCAACCCGCAGAGAGGACATCGACGCCGACGAGACAGCGACGCCGGCCGCCGGCTGCAGCTCACAGCCTGACGCACCCAGACTCCAACCCGATGATCCCCAAGCTCCGCTATCCCCAAGGAGGAGTTCTTCATCATGAGGACCGCGACGACGCGATCCCCGCATGACGCCGGCCAGCCGCATGGCCACCCGATGTCATCCCGCAGATTCGGGGCATCACGATGAGTGAATCGGCAGTCATCGCGCAGTCGCTGCAGAAGTCCTACCCAAGGGGAGGCGAGTCGTTCAGAGCGGTGGACGAGATCAGCTTCGAAATCCCCTCCGCCGGGATCTATGGCCTGCTCGGTCCGAACGGAGCGGGCAAGTCGACCACCCTGGAGATGATCGCCGGGTTGCGCAAGCCTGACGGCGGCTCTGTGTGGGTACTCGGACTCGATCCGTTCCGCGACCGGGGCGCGATCACCCACCGTCTGTCCATCCAGCCTCAGAAGGCCGCGCTGTTTCAGCATCAGACGGTCAGAGAGCTCCTGCGCACATGGGCGTCCTTCTATCCGCGGGCCCACACAGCAGACGACATCATCGACGCCCTCGCATTGGGGGCCTCGGCCACGACCCGGGTCGCGAAGCTGTCAGGCGGTCAGCTTCAGCGACTGTTGATCGGCACGGCCATCATCTCCAAGCCCGATGTGCTCATCCTCGACGAGCCGTCAGCCGGACTGGACCCGAACGCCCGCGACGATCTGTGGCGGGCGATTCGTGCCGAAGGCGAACGCGGAGCCACCGTCATCCTCTCGACCCATTCGATGGAGGAGGCCGAAGCGCTCTGCGATTCGCTCATGATCCTCAACGAGGGAACGATCGTGGCAAACGGCACTTCGCAGGCCCTCATCAGCCAGCATGCCTCCGGCAGCACGGTCACCTTCGATCCGTCCAGCTCCCGGCTCGCGGATTTCGACGCCGATGCTGAGCTGCGCGCACTCATGACCTCCTCTACCCGAACAGATCACGGGGCGCGCACTGAGGTCGCCGTTGAGACCGAACAGGCCGAGCACTTCCTCAAGAGCCTCATGAGTTCGGACCTGGCCACCGACGTGCAGAACCTCACAACTACCACTGCCGGACTCGACAGCGTCTTCAAGAAGGTCGCAGGAAGGGCGTTCGACGATGACTGATGCTGCTGTGCGCACCCCTGAAGCGATGTCCTGGCCGCGCATCCGCGCTCTGCTGGGACTGCAGCAGCGTGAGCTGCTCCGGGACAAACGGAACTTCTGGTTCGCCTTCCTCTTCCCCTTCGTCCTGCTGGGGATGTTCCTGCTCATCTTCGGTTCGGTGGGCTCATATGAGGACGGCACAAGCGCGACCGATCAGGTGATCGCTATGACGCTGTTCATGGGCGTCACATCGGTCGCCTTCGTCGCCACGGCATCGCCGCTTGCGACCGTGCGTCGCGACGGAGTCCTCAGACTGCTGGGCACCACACCTGTCACGCGGCTGGAGTTTCTGCTCACACACATGCCGGTCCGTCTGGCAGTCGTAGTCGTCCAGGTGCTCATCATCCTGGCGATCGGTGTCGCGCTCGACGCTCTCGAACCGAGCCGGATCCTGCCCGCTCTGGGCGTCTGCCTGCTGGGACTGACGATGTTCGGGGCGCTGGGCTATCTTCTGGGAGGTGTCATGCCCGGCCCTGATTCGGCATCGAATATGAGCACGCTCGTGCAGCTTGCCGCGTTCTTCCTCTCAGGCCTCGTCTTTCCGCTCGACTCCTTCCCGAAACCGGTCGAAGCGGTTCTCACCTATCTTCCCTTCACATTCTTCGCCGATCTTCTGACCGGCGCCCTCATGAACGTGGACACCAGCCACCCGTGGTGGCTGTCAGCGCTTGTGATCATGGCGACTGCAGTCGTCATCAGCGTCATCGCTGCACGCGTCTTCAAATGGGAGGAATGACCGCGCCATCCTGTGGTCGCTCTTCCGGCCATTCCTGGTCGAGTCGAGCCTCACAGCACGACAGAGCCTCAGATCGTCACCGCGCCCTGCGGGGTCTCGAAGGTCACCGACATAAGACCGGGCGTGCCGTGCGGGGAGTCCCAGTCGATGCCGATCTCGGAGATCGGCTTCTTGTCCTGGGTGCCGAGCCAGTCGCGCAGCCGGTCGCGGTCGCCGGCGATCTTGAGCGAGGTGATCGACACACCGCAGCCAGCACCGCGGGCCGAGGGATGGTCCTCGGTCGGGGAGACCCAGCGGATGAAGAACGGCAGCTGCGGATCGGCGATGAGGCCCTTGACGCCGATCTGCTTCCACAGCAGCTCGACGCCGGTGTCGGGCGTGCGGTTGCCGTCCACGGCCTTGCGCTCGAGGCGCTCCTCGACCGGGTCGAGGTCATCGACGGCCACGCACCAGCCCATCCAGCCGCCGCCGAGTTCGCTGCGGGCGCGCACCGCCTGACCGAACGGCGTCGACAGTGCGGCAGGGTGTTCGAGGGCTTCGACGACCTCGACATAGTGCCCGTCGGCGAGCGGGAAGATGAGATTGCGGGTGCCGAAGCGCGGATGCACGCCGCCGTCGTAGGCCTCGATGCCCAGCTTTTCGGCGATTCTGGCCGCGGTCTTCTCGTAGCCGTCGGGTTCGCTTGCGAAGGAGACGTGGTCAAGATGCATACGTGAAGAATCCCACACTGGCAATACCTGTGCTCCTTAGCCTAGCCTAAGTCGTCTGCCGGCGGCGGTGCGCGTCGTCACGGCTCACCGGGGCCGAGGCGGTGAAGCCCCAGGTGGCACCGGCACCTCTGCTGACCGGCAGGGTGAGCAGACGTGTCCGGCGGCCTGTCCACCTCGTGGAACAGGCCGCCGGAATCAGGTGCGTCTCAGCGCCTCAGCGGGCTCAGCCGGGGGTCAGTGTCCTTCGGACTGGAAGCGCTTGATCGAGGCTTCGACCTCCGCCTCGGCTTCGGCACGGCCGACCCACGAGGAGCCCTTGACGTACTTGCCCGGCTCCAGGTCCTTGTAGTGGACGAAGAAGTGCTCGATCGCATCGAGGGTGAACTTATCGACGTCCTCGATGTCGGTGTAGGAATCCCAGCGCGGGTCGCCTGCGACCACGCCGAGGACCTTGTCATCGCCGCCGGCCTCGTCTTCCATCTTGAACATGCCGATCGGGCGCACATCGACCTGGCAGCCGGGGAACACCGACTCGGTCAGCAGCACGAGCACGTCGAGCGGGTCGCCGTCCTCACCGAGGGTCTCCTCGAAGTAGCCGTAGTCGGCCGGGTACTCCATCGAGGTGTAGAGGTAGCGGTCGAGCTTGACCCGGCCGGTCTCGTGGTCGACTTCATACTTGTTGCGCGACCCCTTGGGGATCTCGACAGTTGCGAGCAGTTCCATTGCGTCTCCTTGGTCAGCTCTGAGGTGACATCGGTCGGATGGGCGGTCGGCGGCGCTTCGGCAATCGCACCGAACTCACTTAGCATAGTGAATGCGCCGCCGGCACACTGCACCGCCCCACAGGCCGCGCTCCCTGACCGCAATGCGAAAGAACCCGACAGTGGCCCACACCCGATCCACCCGGCGCGCAGCCCGCAGCCGTCGCCGGCTCACTGCTGGCATCGCAGCCGGAGCTGCGCTGGCGCTGCTGGCCGGATACGGAGTCGCTGACGCTTACGACCGGGTGCCCGGCATTCTGACGGTGGCCGAACCGATCCACATCGACCCTGTGCCCAAACCCGAGGCCAACGCCGGCCAGCAGCAGCTCGCCAGCCCGCTGGACACCTCGGCGCCGGTGCCGGCAGACCTGGCCGGCCGGCTCGATGAGCTGTTCGACGACGAGCGGATGACCGGCAAACTCAGCATCGACATCCGCGATGCGGCCACGAACGACGTCCTCTACACCCGCGGGGAGGCCAGCGCGAAGACCCCGGCCTCGGTGACGAAGGTGCTCACCGGTGCGGCCGCGCTCTTAAGCCTCGGCGGCGAATCCCGGTTCACCACCACGGCAGCGCTGACCAGCACAGACGGCGGTTTGGCCCAGCTGCACCTCATCGGCGGCGGCGACGTGCTGCTCGGGCCAGGCGAGTCCGATCCCATGCAGGTGATGGGCCATGCCGGCCTGGCGACCCTGGCCGAGGAGACCGCCGAACAGCTCAGGGCGCGCGGCATCAGCTCCGTGCAGTTGTCAGCCGACGTCTCGCGCTACACCGGCCCGACCTACAACGACGGCTGGGAGCCTGGCGACATCGGCCATGGCTTCATCACCCACATCAGCCCGCTCATGACCGAATCCGGCTGGACGAAGCTTGAGCGCGGGGCGCCCCGGCACGCCGATCCCGTGCAGGTGGCCGTCGACCAGTTCGCCGAGGCGCTCGCCGCCCACGGCATCGACGCCGAGGTGGGCGATCCCGCCGCGGCCGGTGACGGTGCCGAACAGCTCGCCCAGGTCGAGTCCGCGCCGGTCTCAGCGGTCGTGCAGAACATGATGCTCGCCAGCGACAACGTCTCCGCCGAGGTGCTCGGCCGGGAGGTCGCGCTCGCCGCCGGCAAGCCCGGCTCCGGTGCCGAGTCGCCGCTGGCGGTCATCGAGACGCTGCGCAGCGCCGGACTCGACACCGGGTCGATCGCACTGGAGGACGTCTCCGGGCTCAACTACGGCAACCGGATCTCCGCCCACGACCTCACCACTCTCATCCAGGCCGCGGCCGCCTCCGACGGCGACCTCTCCAGGCTCATCCCCGGCATGCCCGTCGGCGGGCTGTCGGGCACCCTGGCCGAACGCTACGAGGACCCGGAGACGACACCGGCCGCCGGGCGGGTCAACGCCAAGACCGGCACACTGCGCACGGTCACGAGCCTGGCCGGCACCGTGCTCACCGCTGACGGCCGGCTGCTCGTCTTCTCCCTCATGGCCGACGACCTGCAGCCGGGCACGGCTGGACGCGGACGCGAGGTCTTCGACGAAGCCGTCACCCTGCTCGCAGAATGCGGCTGCTCATGACCACACCTCGCCCTCACGACCCGGCAGCTTCCGGCTGGGTGTCCGTCGACGCCGTCCGCCAGACCGCAGCCGAACTCCTCGGCGCCGGCCGGCTGCCCGAACCGGACGACGCGGCAGCGCTGGTCGAGGAGCTGCGCGAGGACGCTGAGACCGCTATCGACCTCGTGCTCACCGTCATGCGGATGGACACCGAGACCGACACCCGGATCCGGCGCCGGCTGGCCGAAGGCCGCACGCTCATCGTCGACCGGCTCAGCTGGGTCGAGGCCAACGCCCAGTCCTTCGGCCGCGTGCTTGCCGACGCCGCAGCAGCCACCGGGACGCCGGACCCCAGCCGCGCCCAACGGTGGGCGAGCTCGGTGGAGATGGGCGCAGCTCTGGCGATCGTCGGTTCGCGGGTGCTCGGCCAGTTCGACCCCTTCACCGCTGACGGCCGGCTGCTGCTCGCAGCCCCGAACATCCTCACCGTCGAACGCGAACTCGAAGTCCCCGCCCGCGACTTCCGGCTGTGGGTCGCCGTGCACGAACGCACCCACCACGTCCAGTTCGCCGCCGCCCCCTGGCTGCAGGCACACCTGCAGGAGCGGATGCAGGCCTTCCTCGCCCCCGTCATCAGCGGCTCCCTGCCTGGCCGATCCCGTCAGCCCGCCGGTATCGAGAATCCCGGGCTCGTCGAGACCCTCGCCGCGCTCGCCCGCGCGCTCAGAGACGACACAAGCATCATCGACACGCTCATCGGGCCCCGGCATGCCGAACTGCTCGATGAGGTCACCGCGCTCATGAGCCTGCTTGAAGGCCACGCCGATGTCGTCATGGACGCTGTCGGCCCCGGCGTCATCCCGAGCGTGCGCCGCATCCGCGCAGCCTTCGACGCCCACCGGCACTCGGCCACCGGCATCAAGGCGGTCATCAACCGGGTACTCGGCATCGACGAGAAGCTCGCCCAGTACACCCGCGGTGCCGCGTTCGTCCGCGCCGTCGTGCGCACACGCGGCCACGCCGGGCTCAACCGCGTGTGGGAATCCCCGGAGAACCTGCCGAGCTTGTACGAGATCGAGCACCCCGCCGACTGGGTCGCCCGCATCCTCGACGCCCCGGAGCAACCAGGCCCGCTGAGCCCGCCGGAGCAGATGTGACCGGCAGGCGCCCGCGGCTCGATGCGGCCACGGCCGCGATCCGGAATGCGCTGCGCAGCTTCCTCGACACCGCCGTCGCCCGCCTGCCCGCCTCTGATTCCACAGCTGAGCCTGCCGCCGGCGATCCGGTCCGGCTCATCATCGCCGTCTCCGGGGGAGCCGACTCCCTGGCCCTGGCCGATGCCGCCGCCTTCCTCACCACCCGCCCCGCAGGCCTGACAGCAGCCGGCCGGCCCATCGAGATGACAGCAGCGACCGTCGACCACGGCCTGCAGCCAGCCACCGCCGAGGTGTGCGCGACCGTGCGCGATCACCTCACCGACCGCGGCCTGCCGACCACCGTCCTCACCCACCCGGTCACCACCGGACCGGAGGGCCTCGAAGCCGCCGCCCGCACCACCCGCTACACAGCACTCGACGAGCACCGCCGCCAGCTCGGCGCTGCCGCCGTGCTCACCGCCCACACCCGTGACGACCAAGCCGAAACCGTGCTCCTCGGCATGGCCCGCGGGTCCGGCGCCCGCTCACTGGCCGGGATGCGGGCTGTCAGCACCGTCGCCGGGTGCCCGGTGTGGCGGCCGCTGCTGGACATCACCCGTCAGCAGACCACCGCCTCGGCTGCGGCACGGCACCTGCCCGTCTGGCACGACCCGATGAACGACGACCCCGCCTACGCCCGGGTGCGGGCCCGCCAGCAGGCATTGCCGGCACTCGAAGCCGCGCTCGGCCCCGGCATCGCCGACGCACTCGCCCGCACCGCCGGGCAGCTCGCCGCCGACACCGACGCACTCGATCACTGGGCCGCAGACGCCAGCGCCACCCACACCTCGGGCACGGAAACCCACGCGAGCCTGGCCGCGCTGCCGGCAGCGATCCGCACCCGCGTGCTGCGCGCCTGGCTGCACACGGGCACTGGCCGGGCTCAGGAGGTCACCGCGGCCCACATCTCCGCCGTCGACGATCTGGCCACCGGCCGCAGGCGCGGCAAGGTCTCCGTGCCAGCCGCCGCCGAGGTGGTGCGAACCAGGCGCGGACAGGGTCCCGCAGGCCTGCGGTTCCAGCCAGCCGACCGCCGTGAGAACGATGCGCCACCGGCTGCCGATAGGCGCTAGTGTTGGTCACGAACGGCAACAGGCATCAGCGCAGGGCGACGCGTCGCCGGCGGACAAGGAGCTGACCCACTGTGGATGAAAAGGACCTCGGCACCGACATCGAGCGGATTCTCGTCACCGAAGCACAGATCAAGCACCGGCTCGTCGAGCTGGCAGCCGACATCGACCGCGACTACGAAGGCAAGGACGTCCTGCTCGTCGGCGTGCTCAAGGGCGCAGTCATGGTGATGGCCGACCTCGCACGCGCGCTGCACTCGCCGCTGCGGATGGACTGGATGGCAGTGTCCTCCTACGGCTCGGGCACCAAGTCCTCCGGTGTCGTGCGGATCCTCAAGGACCTCGACACGGATCTGAAGGACCAGCATGTGCTCATCGTCGAGGACATCATCGACTCCGGCCTGACCCTGTCCTGGCTGCTGGCGAACCTTCGCTCGCGCGGGGCCGCCTCCGTCGAGATCTGCACGATGCTGCGCAAGCCCGAGGCCCTTAAGGTCGACATCGACGTCCGCTATGTCGGCTTCGATGTGCCCAACGAGTTCGTCATCGGCTACGGCCTCGACTACGCCGAGAAGTACCGCAACGTGCCCTTCGTCGCCACCCTGGCGCCGCACGTCTACGCCTGAGCCGAGGCGGTCGCCGGCCTGCATGGGCAGGTGCGGGTGTGATTCAGCGGCTTTCCGGAATATCCCACTAGGCTGAGCTCTTGTATCCTCAGGGGGTCACGCCTCAGCGGGCCCTGCACCCGGCGCACCTGAGCCCTGAGCACACATGAGTCCTGGAAGGATCAATGGCAGAAACGAAGAAGAACCGCCCGACGATGAAGAAGCTGGCGCGCGGACCGCTCGTGTGGATCCTGCTGGCGATCATCATCGTCTCGATCGGCACGATGCTCATCGGCGGCGGCGGATTCCAGCGCATCGACACCAACCAGGGCCTCAAGCTGCTCGCCGATGACAAGGTCGAGCAGGTCAAGATCATCGACAACGACCAGCGCGTCGACCTCGTGCTCAAAGAGGAGTTCAAGCACGAGGACAAGAACTACGGCAAGAACGTCCAGTTCTTCTATGTCGAACCCCGCGGCGAGGACGTCGTCAAGGCCGTCAACGATGCCGCACCTGAGAAGGGCTACACCGATGAGGTGCCCAAGCAGGGCTGGTTCACCAGCCTGCTCATCAACCTGATCCCCTTCGTCATCATCTTCCTGGTCTTCTGGTTCCTGCTCTCCCAGATGTCCGGTGCCGGGCGCGGGATCATGAACTTCGGCAAGTCGAAGGCCAAGCTCGTCAACAAGGAGCACCCCGACGTCACCTTCGCCGACGTCGCCGGTGTCGACGAGGCACTCGAGGAGCTCGAGGAAATCAAGGAGTTCCTCGCCGAGCCGAAGAAGTTCCAGGACGTCGGCGCGAAGATCCCCAAGGGCGTGCTGCTCTACGGTGCACCGGGCACCGGCAAGACCCTGCTCGCCAAGGCCGTCGCCGGTGAGGCAGGGGTGCCGTTCTACACGATCTCCGGTTCGGACTTCGTTGAGATGTATGTCGGTGTCGGCGCCTCCCGTGTGCGCGACCTGTTCGAACAGGCGAAGAACAACTCGCCGTGCATCATCTTCATCGACGAGATCGACGCTGTCGGCCGCCAGCGCGGCGCCGGCATGGGCGGCGGTCACGATGAGCGCGAGCAGACGCTCAACCAGCTGCTCGTCGAGATGGACGGCTTCGACGCCACCACCAACGTCATCCTCATCGCCGCGACCAACCGCCCTGATGTCCTCGACCCGGCGCTGCTTCGCCCGGGCCGCTTCGACCGGCAGGTCCAGGTCGAGGCTCCGGACATGAAGGGCCGCCAGCACATCCTGCAGGTCCACGCCCGCAACAAGCCCCTGGCCCCGAACGTCGACCTGGCGATGGTCGCCAAGCGCACCCCGGGCTTCTCCGGTGCTGATCTGGCCAATGTGCTCAACGAGGCAGCCCTGCTGACGGCGCGTTCGTCGAAGACCGTCATCGACATGGAGATCATCGACGAGGCCATCGACCGCGTCATCGCTGGCCCGCAGAAGCGCACCCGTCTCATGAACGACAAGGAGCGCCTCGTCACCGCCTACCACGAGGGCGGTCACGCACTCGTGGCAGCGGCGATGAACGACACCGACCCGGTGACGAAGGTGACGATCCTGCCGCGCGGACGGGCCCTGGGCTACACGATGGTGCTGCCGAGTGAGGACCGCTACTCGACGACCCGCAATGAACTGCTCGACCAGCTCGCCTACGCGATGGGCGGCCGGGTGGCTGAGGAGATCGTCTTCCACGACCCGACCACCGGCGCCTCGAACGACATCGAGAAGGCGACCTCGATCGCCCGCAAGATGGTCACCCAGTACGGCATGAGCGAGAAGCTGGGCATGGTCAAGATCGGCGATGAGTCCTCCGAGCCGTTCGCCGGCAAGGGCTACGGCCACGACGACACGTATGCGGATCAGACGATGCAGACCATCGACGCCGAAGTCCGCGCCCTCATCGACGACGCGCATGCCGACGCCTACTGGGCGCTGACAGCCAACCGCGACATCCTCGACCGGCTCGCCTACGAGCTGCTCGACAAGGAGACCCTCGACCAGCACCAGCTGCAGGAGATCTTCGCCGAGGTGCGCAAGCGCGACAAGCGCGAGGTGTGGCTGGCCCACGACGACCGGCCGGTCTCCGACCGTCCGCCGATCGAGGTGCCCCCGCGCCGCCAGACCGACGAGGATGCCCGCACCGGTTCGCACGCCAGCGGCCTGGACGCACCCGGCACACCGGGCGCACCCGCCGGCCAGCCCGGCCAGCCGGGCGTTGGGCAGCCGGGTCACCCGCAGCCCCCGCATGAAGGCCAGCCGGGCACCCCGGGACAGCCGGGACCGGCCCAGCCGCCGCAGCCCCCGCACCCGGGTCAGCCGGGCCAGCCCCCGCATCCGGGTGAACCCGGCCAGCCGCCGCAGGGCCCCTGGCAGGACGGGCGCTGAGATGGTCGACCAGCCGCGCATCGAGGCGGCGGTCAGGGAGATCCTCCTCGCAGTCGGGGAGGACCCTGACCGCGACGGCCTGCGTGACACCCCCGCCCGGGTGGCGCGCTCCTATGAAGAGGTCTTCTCCGGCCTGCACAAGGACGCCGCCGATGTCCTCAGGGTCGTCTTCGACGTCGGTTACGACGAGATGGTGCTCGTGCGTGACATCGAGATGTACTCGACCTGCGAGCACCACCTCGTGCCCTTCCACGGCTCGGCCCACATCGGCTACATCCCAGGACCCGAGGGCAAGGTGACCGGGCTGTCGAAGCTCGCCCGCCTCGTCGAGATCTACGCCCGCCGCCCGCAGATCCAGGAACGGCTCACCAGTCAGATCGCCGACGCGATCGTCGAGCACCTCGAACCGAGAGGTGCGATCGTCGTCATCGAAGCCGAGCACCTGTGCATGTCGATGCGCGGGGTGCAGAAGCCTGGGGCGACGACGATCTCCTCAGCCGTGCGCGGCCAGCTGCGCGACGCCGCCTCCAGGGCTGAGGCGATGAGCCTCATCCTCGGCCGCTGAGCCCACCTCAAGCGAAGGAGCAGCTGATGCGCACCCAGATCATGGGCGTCCTCAACGTCACCCCCGACTCGTTCTCCGACGGGGGCCGGTGGTTCGACTTCAGTGCGGCCGTCGACCACGGCCTCCAGCTGCTGGCCAACGGTGCCGACATCATCGACATCGGCGGCGAATCGACCAGACCCGGCAGCACCCGGGTGTCGGCCGAGGAGGAAGCCCGCCGCGTCATCCCCGTCATCAGGAAACTCGCCGCCCAGGGCGCGGTCATCAGCATCGACACGATGCGCGCCGACATCGCCCGCCAGGCCATCGACGCCGGTGCGGCGATCATCAACGATGTCTCCGCCGGCCAAGCCGAAGCCGCGATGCTCAAAGCCGCAGGCGAAGCCGGCGTGCCGATCATCCTCATGCACTGGCGCGGACTGCTCTCCGACGCGACCGCCCGCTACCACTACGACGACGTCGTCGCCGAAGTCCAGGCCGAGCTCACCGAGCGAATCGAGGCCGCCCGCACCGCCGGAGTCGCCGATGAGGACATCATCATCGACCCCGGCATCGGGTTCTCGAAGAACGCCGAGCACAACTGGCAGCTGCTCGCCCAGATCGAACGCTTCACCGAACTCGGCCCCCGCCTGCTCGTGGCTGCCAGCCGCAAACGGTTTATCTCCACCCTGCTCGGGGCCGAGAAGTCCGATGACATCCCGCTTGCCGACCGCGATGCCGCGACCGCCGCGATCACCGCGATCTCCGCCCAGGCAGGTGCGTGGGCGGTGCGCGTGCACGAACCGCGCGCCTCACTCATCGCCGCACAGGTCGCCGAGGCGATCAGCGCCCACCGGCCCCACACGCGCCCGCTGCCACTCGACCTGCCGGAGAACCCGGCCACCGCCTCGGGCACGGAAATCCGGCCCTCCTGGCCGACCTGAGCCCAGAGCGCGAAACCGCCGGGCGCAGTACGGTAGAGACCAACGACGACACGACAGGGAGACACAGTGGCCGACCGCACGCGCGCAGGCGACGCCATCACGCTGACCGGGCTGACGGTCTACGGCTACCACGGCGTGTTCGACTTCGAGCGCCGCGAAGGCCAGGACTTCATCGTCGACGTCACCCTGCACACCGACACCCGCGCGGCAGCCGCCTCCGATGCGCTCGTCGACACCGCCGACTACGGCACCCTGGCCGAGGACATCGCCGCGATCATCGCAGGTGAGCCGCTCAACCTCATCGAAACGCTCGCCGAGCGCATCGCCGATCACTGCCTCACCGTCGCGGATTCCGCGACCGTCACCGTGCACAAACCCGGCGCCCCCGTGCCGGTCGCCTTCGACGACGTCAGCGTCACCATCACCCGCCCCGCACCCGAGGCACCGGCCGGCTCCCTGCCCGCGCCCGAGGCGGGGGACACCCGCGCCGAGAGCACCGGCCTGCAGGCGGTGCTCGGTCTCGGCGCCAACCTCGGCCAGCCGCTCGAGGCGCTGCGCGCGGCGCTCAGCGCGCTTCACCTCCACCCGGACATCAGCGTCGATGCCGCCTCGACGGCCTTTGCGACCAAGCCGGTCGGTGGAATCGACCAGCCCGACTTCACCAATGCCGTGGCGATCGTGACGACCGAACTGTCACCGCTGCAGCTGCTCGGTGTGTGCCAGGGCATTGAACTCGCCCACGGCCGGACCCGTGAGACCCGCTGGGGCCCGCGCACCCTCGACATCGACCTCATCCGCTGCACCCGCACCGGCAGCCTCGACGACGCGGCCGCCGAGATCACCTGCGAGACCGGCCAGCTCGTCCTGCCTCACCCGCGGGCCGCCGAACGCGCCTTCGTGCTTGCCCCCTGGGCCCAGCTGCGCCCTGATGCCACGGTGGCCACCGCCTCGGGCACGGTGCCGCTCAGCACCGCACTCACCCGCGCCGACGACGGCGGCGGACTGCGCGATACCGGTGAGGCGATCGGGTTATGACGCAGACGAAACCGGCCCAGCTGCTGACCTGGGGGATCCTCGGCATCATAGTGGCGCTCGGCTTCAACTACATCTGGGAGTCCCTCGGCCAGGCGCTGCCGGGCCTGCCGTGGCCGGCGATCATCGGCATGCTCGCACTGTCGATCGTGCTGCTGATCCTCGGCTGGCCGATCAAGAAATGGAACGACGGTGACCGCACCAAGGAACTCGACCACGTCAAAGCCGCCCGCGTGGCGATGATGGCCAAGGCCGCAGCACTTGCCGGGTCGCTGCTGACCGGCTGGTACCTCGGAGGCACCATGTACCTCGTCGTCAGCGCCGCCGGCGTGCGCGCCGAACAGGCCGGCGGGATGCTGCTGGCCGTCGCAGCCGCCGCCATCGTCATGGTCGTCGGGCTCGTCGTCGAGTCCTTCTGCCAACTCCCACCCGACGACACTGCAGGAGCAGATACCGCATGAGCATCCCCGCCCCACCACCGCAGCCGCCCCGCCAGCCGGAGCCACCCCAACGCCCGGTGCAGCCGGGCCCGCTGCCCCCGCCCGAGGCCGGGGTCGCCTTCCAGCCGGTGGACCGCAAGTACGCCTACGCCCGGCTGCTGACCGAGGCGATCTTCCTGGTCGGCGCACTCATCGTCGTCCTCGTCGTCGGCATCCTGTTCTGGAAGCCGCTGATGTGGATCGGCCTGCCGGTCATCGCCGCCTGGGCGATCTTCGCCGTGTGGCTCATCTTCCGGCAGACGAAGGCTCTCGGTTACGCCGAACGCGCCTCCGATCTGCTCGTGCGCCACGGCATCATGTTCCACACCACCTCAGTCGTGCCCTACGGCCGGCTGCAGTACGTCGAAGTGTCCTCCGGGCCGATTGAGCGGATGTTCGGCCTGGCTGGCGTCGAGCTGCACACCGCCTCGGCCTCAACCGACGCGACGATCCCCGGCCTGCCGCGCGCCGAGGCCGAACGGCTGCGCGATGAGCTGGCCACTCGCGGTGAGTCCCAGCTGGCAGGCTTGTGATGGCCCATCCCGAACCCGGCCAGCCCCAGAACGTCCAGCCGGACGTCCCGCCGTCGGTTGTCGACGCCCCGACCGGTGACGCCGGTTGGACGCGCGTCCACCCGCTGACCCCGGCGATCAACCTCGTCGCGATCATCGTGGCGGTCATCGCCGGCCTCATCGCCTTCGGCCAGTCGGTCCTCGACTCGATCATCCGGGCGATCCGCGAAGGCCGCCCACCGGACATGGGCTTCTTCGCCTGGATGGGCCAGAACGGGCTGCTGTGGGTGGCCGCGGCAGCACTGGCTGTCCTGCTCATCATCGGGCTGCTCAACTACCTGCTGTGGCGGGCGATGGCCTACCGCGTCGACGACGAAGCCGTCTACCTGCGCGAGACCCTCATCAGCCGCAAACTGCGCTCCGCCCGCCTCGACCGCGTCCAGTCGATCGACGTCTACCAGAAGATCCTCCCGCGCATCTTCGGGCTGGCCGGCCTCGTCTTCGACGTCGCCGGCGGCTCGGATTCGAAGATCGAGATCGCCTACCTCACCCGCAGCCAGGCCGAGAGCCTGCGCGCGGAGATGCTCACCCGGGTGCGGGCAGCCAAGCAGCGCACCGCGCCCGAGGCGCCGGGCACCCAGGCAGGCGCGCCCGCCCCCGCAGACGGTGCCGTCGACGGCCAGGTGCCCACCGCCTCGGGAACGGGGGAGGGGACCGCGATCACCCAGCCGGATGTCCATGCCCGTGAGCTGCGCACCGGCGACACGCTCGGTGCGCGCGTCATGCGCGCCGTGCACGGGGCCGCCGGCGAGGTGACCGCCGATGCCGAGCAGACGCTGCACGAGGTGCTCGCCCCGTACCGGGTGAGCCCGCGCACCGATGCCGAGGGGCGGATCGTGCGGATCCCCGCCCACATCGTCATCCTCTCCCAGCTCTTCACCCTCGGGGTGATCCTCTTGGGGCTGCTGCTCATCGCCGCGGCCGGGTTCTTCATCGTCATGGCCGTCTTCTTCCCCGGCCGGATCAGCCTCACGATCGCGCTGAGCTTCCTGCCGGCGATCTTCGGCCTCCTCGCCTACGCGCGGAGCACCTTCACCAACGCGAACTTCTCCGCCAGCCTGTCCGAGGACGGCCTGCAGGTGGCCCGCGGGCTGCTGTCGACCTCCCGGCGCACGATCCGGCTTGAGCGCATCCAGGCGGTGCGGATGAGCCAGCCGCTGCTGTGGCGGCTGACCGGCTGGTGGAAGGTCGAGTTCAACATGGCCGGCGGGGAGACCGGCGACGGGGACGGCGACAACGTGCTGCTGCCAGTCGGCAGCCGCGAGCAGGCGCTCATGATGCTCGCCCTCGCCCTGCCCGATCCGCAGCCGTCCGACGGCATCGACGCCCACACTCTCTTCGCCGCCGCGATGTACGGCGATGAGGCTGCCAAGATCACCGATGCCGACCCGGCTGCGCTCGCCACTGTCGAGCAGCGCTTCGTCGGCCAGCCGCCCTCCAGCCGGTGGCTCGACCCGCTGACGTACAAGCGCAACGGGTGGACGGTGACCGGTTCGATGCTCATCATCCGCTCCGGCTGGCTCACCCGCCAGGTCACCTGCACCCCGCACGCCCGCGTGCAGTCGATGCGCTGGCACCAGGGCCCGCTGCAGCGCCGCTTCGATCTCGCCAGCATCAACCTCGACTCGACCGCCGGGCCGATCGCCGCCTGCGTGCTGCACCAGTCGATCCCGGTCAGCTGGCAGTTCTTTTTCGACCACGCCGAACGCACCCGCTCCGCCCGCGAAGTCCTCGACGGCCGGACACCGGCAGCAGCACAGCAGACGACACCACAGCACGAGGGAGGAACGGTATGAACCACGAGGACCAGACCCGGCTGGGCATCGGCATCGTCGGCTGCGGACGAGTCGGAGCCGTCATGGGCAATGCGCTGCGCGCAGCCGGACACGCGATCATCGGCACGACCGCCTCCTCCCAGGCCTCCCGCGACCGCGCCGAGGCGATGCTGCCCGAGGTGCCGATCCTCGAGATCGAGACCCTTGTCGAACGCGCCGAACTCGTCCTGTTCACCGTCAGCGACGATGTGCTGGCCGAACTCGTGGCCGGGCTGGCGAAGCTCGGCTGCTTCAAACCCGGCCAGATCGTCATGCACTGCGCGGGCATGTACGGCACCGAGGTGCTCGGCCCCGCCGCCGCATCCGGAGCCTTCACCATCGCCCTGCACCCCTCCCTGTCGTTCACCGGCACCTCCGTCGACCTGCCGCGCCTGCGGGAGGCGACGATCGCAGTGACCGCGGCCAAGCCGGTGCTGCCGATCGGACAGGCGCTCGTCGTCGAGATCGGCGCTGAGCCGATCATCGTCGCCGAAGCCGACCGGGCGCTCTACCACGCGGCCATCGCCCATGCCGCCAACCACACCGTCGCCACCCTCAGCCAGTCACTCGACGTGCTCACCAGCCTCGGCATCGACGACCCCGCCCGGGTGCTGCGCTCACTCGTCGAAGCGAGCGTGTCCAACACCCTGCAGGCCGGGCCCTCGGCACTGACCGGGCCGGTCAGCCGCGGCGACACCGGCACGGTGGCCGCCCACCTCGACGCCCTGGCTGAGTACAGTGTCGCCGCAGGCTCCCTCGACGTCGCTGACGCCTACACCGCGATGGCCAAGGCCACGATCGCCCGGGCGCTGACCAACGGAACCATCACCACCGAGCAGGCCCGGGCCATGCACGAGCTGCTGACCGAACGCGACTGACCTCCCGAACGTGACCCACGCCTCGGGCACGGGCCCCGCAGCGGCAGGCGAACCTGTGGATTCGTTGACAGGCGGGCGCACTTAGTACCCTGGAGGCATGCCAGAGAACGTCACGGCACCGGCTGGTGCGCCCGAAGAGACCCCAGAACACCTCGACCCCGAACAGCAGCGCATCCGCAAGGCCAAGCGCGCCCGGCTGCTCGAGTCAGGTCAGCAGGCGTACCCGGTCACCGTCGAACGCACACACACGCTCGCCGAAGTGCGCGCCGCCCACCCGAACCTCGAACCCGGTGAGGAGACCGAGGACGTCGTCGGCGTGGCCGGCCGCGCCGTGTTCGTGCGCAACACCGGCAAGCTGTGCTTCGTCACCCTGCAGTCCGGCGACGGCACCCGCCTGCAGGGGATGCTCTCGCAGAAGGTCGTCGGCGCCGAGCGGCTCGAAGACTGGAAGTCCGACGTCGATCTGGGCGACCACGTGTTCCTGCACGGCAACGTCATCAAGTCCAAGCGCGGCGAGCTCTCCGTCATGGTCGACGAGTGGGCGATCGCAGCCAAGGCGCTGCGCCCGCTGCCGGCCCTGCACACCGAGCTGACCGACGAGACCCGGATCCGCCAGCGCTACCTCGACCTCATCACCCGCGAGCAGGCGCGCTCGACCGTGCAGACCCGGGCGAAGATCGTCAAGTCGCTGCGCTCGACCTTCGACGACGCCGGCTTCACCGAGGTCGAGACGCCGATGCTGCAGACGCTGCACGGGGGAGCGGCGGCCCGGCCGTTCCGCACGCACATGAACGCCTACGACATCGACCTGTTCCTGCGCATCGCCCCGGAGCTGTACCTCAAGCGCGCTGTCGTCGGCGGGCTGGAGAACGTCTTCGAGATCAACCGCAATTTCCGGAATGAGGGTGCTGATTCCACGCATTCCCCGGAATTCGCAATGCTGGAGGCATATCAGGCATACGGCGATTACCATTCGATCGCCAAGCTCACCCAGGAGCTCATTCAGAATGCCGCCAAGGATGCCGTGGGATCGCTCACCGTCACCTTGTCCGACGGCACCGAATACGACTTCGGCGGTGACTGGGCTGTCGTGAGCATGTACGAATCGCTGTCCGAGGAAGCCGGGCGCGATGTGACTCCGGACACAAGCATTGAAGAGCTCTCTGCTATTGCCGATGAGCACAATGTCGATCTCGAAGGCGTATTCCGCTCACACGGCAAATACGTCGAAGAGCTGTGGGAGCACTTCTATTCCGACCGTCTGTGGGCACCGACGTTCGTCGTCGATTTCCCCGTCGACACCTCACCGCTGGTCCGCGCCCACCGGGACAAGCCCGGCGTGGTGGAGAAATGGGATCTCTATGTGCGCGGCTTCGAACTGGCCACCGGTTATTCCGAGCTCGTCGACCCGGTCGTGCAGCGCGAGCGCTTCGAAGCCCAGGCCAAGGATGCTGCCCGCGGTGACGACGAGGCGATGCGCCTGGACGAGGACTTCCTCATGGCCATGGAATACGGCATGCCGCCCAGCGGCGGAATGGGCATGGGAATCGACCGGCTCATCATGGCGCTCACCGGCCTGGGAATCCGCGAGACCATTCTCTTCCCATTCATCAAGCCGATTGAGAATTGAGCGCAGTCGGGCAGATGAAAGACCAATGCACATTGAGTCAGGCGACCGGGAGCTGAACGATATTCGTGTGATTCACACCCAGACAATGTCGATAAAGATATGCACAAGAGCCGTTAAGGGTTAGGATCAGTTGTGGAATACATCAAAGTCCTTCTGCCATCGCTGTGTGTGGCGCTGCTGTTCTGGTACGTTATTCGTGCCATCATCCGCGCCGACAGCATCGAACGGCGGGAAATGGACCGGTATTACGCCGATCTAGAAGATTCGGAGAAACAGGGCGAGAACCGCCCGGGCGATTCCGCTGCTGCAGCGCCGAACACGGTGATAGAAACAGAACCTGAACCTGAATCCGGCTCCGTGACCCGGGATGCAGAGGACACCTCGCCTCATTGATCAGCATCGACGAAAGGCTCTTATGGCACGCGAAATGAAGCTTGTGCTCACCGACGACTTCGACGGCACGGACGCAGCCGAGACGGTGTCGTTCTCCATCGACGAGGGACACTACGAGATCGAGCTCTCGAGCGAGAACGCAGCCAAGCTGCGTGAAGCCCTCGCCCCGTTCATCGAGCGCGCCCGCCGGGTCGCCAACCCGGCACGCGGCACCCGCAGCGGCAGCGGACGCAGCCGCCGCTCGGCAGGCTCGCGCTCGGACACCGCCCAGATCCGCAAGTGGGCCCAGGACAACGGCTACGAGGTCTCCGACCGCGGCCGGATCCCCAGCGAGATCATCGAGGCCTACGACAACGCCCACTGACCCCAGGCCAGCGGCACTTTCTGTGCCGACCTGAGCACCGCCTCGGGAACGGAGCCTGACATAAGCGGGCCCAGCCACTCCGGCTGGGCCCGCTGCGGTGTTCTTAGGGCGGGTTCCCAGCCGATCCGCACTGAATTTCGCCATGAGCCGAATGGCGTTCGGCTGACGGCGAAACGGCAATAAATCCGACGCCGCCTTGGTTAGAGTCAGAGGAATCGACAGACCGAGGAGGGCAAATGTTTGAGCGGTTTACGGATCGTGCCCGTCGCGTAGTGGTGCTTGCGCAGGAAGAGGCAAAGATCCTCAAGCACAACTACATCGGCACGGAGCACATCCTGCTCGGCCTCATCCACGAGGGTGAGGGCATCGCAGCAAAGGCTCTGGAAGGTATGGGCATCTCACTCGAGCAGGTGCGCGACCAGGTCACCGAGATCATCGGCCAGGGTCAGCAGGCCCCCAGCGGCCACATCCCCTTCACCCCACGGGCCAAGAAGGTCCTGGAGCTCAGCCTGCGCGAAGCGCTGCAGCTGGGCCACACCTACATCGGCACCGAGCACATCCTGCTCGGCCTCATCCGCGAAGGCGAAGGCGTCGCCGCCCAGGTGCTCGTCAAGCTCGGCGCGGACCTGGCGCGCGTACGCCAGGAAGTCATCAAGCTCATCTCCGGCTACCAGGGCAAGGAGCCCGTCGGCGCGACCAGCGGCGGCCGCGAAGAGGGAACCCCCTCCGGCTCGCTCGTACTCGACCAGTTCGGCCGGAACCTCACCGCTGCCGCCCGCGAGGGCAAGCTCGACCCGGTCATCGGCCGCACCGAGCAGATGCAGCGCGTCATGCAGGTGCTCTCGCGTCGCACGAAGAACAACCCTGTCCTCATCGGCGAGCCCGGCGTCGGCAAGACCGCCGTCGTCGAGGGCCTGGCCCAGGCGATCGTGCGCGGCGACGTGCCCGAGATCCTCGAGGACAAGCAGCTCTACACGCTCGACCTCGGCTCGCTCGTCGCCGGCTCCCGCTACCGCGGTGACTTCGAGGAACGGCTGAAGAAGGTGCTCAAGGAGATCCGCACCCGCGGCGACATCATCCTGTTCATCGACGAGATCCACACGCTCGTCGGCGCAGGCGCTGCCGAGGGCGCGATCGACGCCGCCTCGATCCTCAAGCCGATGCTCGCCCGCGGTGAGCTGCAGACGATCGGCGCGACGACCCTTGATGAGTACCGCAAGAACATCGAGAAGGACGCGGCCCTCGAGCGCCGCTTCCAGCCGATCCAGGTCCCGGAACCGAACCTGTCGGATGCGATCAAGATCCTCAAGGGCCTGCGCGATCGCTACGAGTCCCATCACAAGGTCACGATCACCGATGCCGCACTGGCTTCGGCGGTCAACCTCTCCGACCGCTACGTCAACGACCGGTTCCTGCCGGACAAGGCGATCGACCTCATCGACGAAGCCGGAGCGAAGCTGCGCATCTCGCGGCTCTCCGCCCCGCCGGAGCTCAAGGAGCTCGACGAGAAGATCGCTGAGGCCCGCCAGCGCAAGGAAGCTGCGATCGACAAGCAGAACTTCGAGCTGGCCGCCGATGAGCGCAACACCGAGATGCAGCTGCAGGCCGAGAAGGACAAGGCTGAGAAGGAGTGGCGCTCGGGCAAGAAGGACCAGTCAGCGATCGTCGACGAGGAGCTCATCGCCGATGTGCTCGCCTCGGCGACCGGCATTCCGATCTTTAAGCTCACCGAGGAGGAGTCCTCGCGTCTGCTGCGGATGGAAGACGAGCTGCACAAGCGCATCATCGGACAGAACGATGCCATCAAGTCGGTCTCGCGTGCGATCCGCCGCACCCGTGCCGGCCTGAAGGACCCGAAGCGCCCGTCCGGTTCGTTCATCTTCGCCGGCCCGACCGGCGTCGGCAAGACCGAGCTGGCCAAGGCGCTGGCGGAGTTCCTGTTCGGCGATGAGTCGGCTCTCATCTCACTCGATATGAGTGAGTTCTCCGAGAAGCACACCGTCTCGCGGCTGTTCGGTTCGCCTCCGGGCTACGTCGGCTACGAAGAGGGCGGCCAGCTGACCGAGAAGGTCCGCCGCAAGCCGTTCTCCGTGGTGCTCTTCGACGAGGTCGAGAAGGCGCACAGCGACATCTTCAACTCGCTGCTGCAGATCCTCGAAGACGGCCGCCTGACCGACTCGCAGGGTCGTGAGGTCGACTTCAAGAACACGATCATCATCATGACGACGAACCTCGGCACCCGCGACATCGCCAAGGGCCAGCAGATGGGCTTCCAGGTCGAGGGCGACACGACGACGAACTACGAGCGCATGAAGCAGCGCGTGAACGAAGAGCTCAAGCAGCACTTCCGCCCGGAGTTCCTCAACCGTGTCGATGACACGATCGTGTTCCCGCAGCTGAAGAAGGAGGAGATCGTCCGCATCGTCGATCTGTTCCTCGCACGCCTCGACGAGCGGATGGCCGACCAGGGCATGCGCATCGAGCTGACCCAGAAGGCCAAGGACACGCTCGCCGACCGCGGCTACGACCCGGTGCTCGGTGCGCGCCCGCTGCGCCGCACCATCCAGCACGATATCGAGGATCAGCTCTCCGAGCGGATCCTGTTCGATGAGCTGCGCTCGGGTCAGACGGTCTACGTCGACGTCGAAGGTGAGGGCACCGATGCGGTGTTCACCTTCCGCGGCGTCGAGGAGGATCGCGTCCCGGTGAAGGTCGGTGCGGATTCGGCTGAGGATGAGGAGGGCACGGGAGCCATTCCCGAGGCGGACACCGCCAATGCCGCTGCCGCCCGGTCCGATGACACGCCCGGTGACGGCGGCCAGGCGCACGCCGAATCGGCAGGCACCCAGGAGCTGTAAGCCTGAGCAGTGAGAAGGGGCCGGTGGGGTTCATCCCCGCCGGCCCCTTTCGCGTGCCCGCTCAGCTGTCGTCCGTGTCGATCCTGAGGGTGACATCGCCGTTCTCATCGAGCATGGCGGTGCCCTCTGGCCTGATGTACAGCTCTTGTTCGAAGCGCTCGGGAGCATCGCCGAACCGGCTGCGCAGGCCGCTGATCTGTGCCGTGCCGGAACGCTCCCCGCTCAACCGCCAGCCGTCCTCAGCCGACTCACCGCGGAGCTCGGACCTGACTTGGCTCACGGTTGTCTTGCTTTCGGTGCTTTGGTTCCGTGACCTGGAGCTTTGTTTGTGATTTCGTGCTTTTTCACGCACTAACGGGGGTCGTTTAGAGTCGTGGGATGGTGTTCATCCGGCGGGTCCGCACGAAGTCCGGGGCGACTGTGGTGCAGGTGGCTGAGTATTGGCGCGGTCGGCAGCGCATCATCAAGCATATCGGGTCGGCGCATACCGAG